>JAUWMT010000090.1 GCA_030613025.1 Candidatus Cloacimonadota bacterium | reverse complement strand
TTCCTCCACTCTTTTCTTACTCACTCATCTATCTTTTTCCTTCTTCATTGGATATTCCGTGCCTGCCCCGTGTAATCTTCTTTTTCTTTTATTACACTGTGGTTGGATATTGGATATTATTTTTATTTACCCACTCAATTCTGAAAAAAACCATTGAATTTTTATCAGTTGTAATTAAAACAAAAAAAATTACTTTGACATTTAAATTTTGACATTTTATTTGTAATTAGAAATTAGGGTTTAGAAATTAATTTAAATATTACTCATCTTTCGAGGTATAAATTATAAAGGTCAAAATGAATTTTTTTAGAAATTTCCATCCGATGTCACTTCAGTTAAGTAAGTTATCTTTTCCTCAAGCTCATGAATGTTAAGAAAGCACTCTTTTTTTTATTTTGTATTCTTGTTTTTACTTCTGTGTTTTCAAATCCGGTTTATTCGGAGTTAAACCAGAATGAGTATTTCATAATTTCCTATGATAAAAGTGATGAGAAGATCGCTAAGGATATTTTACAAAATTTTTCAAAAACTGTTCCCGAAATAAATAGGGAAGTTGGATTTTATGATATACCAGTCATTCAACTGGTGCTTACTCATTCAAAAAAAGAATTTGATGAGTATGTCACAAAAGGTAAATTACCGGAAAATAGCATTGCAATGGCAATACCTGCACTTTCAAAAATTATTTTACAGAATCCCAAAACACTACCTCCTCACACTGAATTTTACAAAGTGCTGACTCATGAATATCTTCACATCTTGCTTCATTCAATTGCTCAAGATGTTTATCTACCTTTATGGTTTGAGGAAGGATTTGTGCAGTATTATGCAAAGCAATGGAACATCAATAGGGAAGTTCAATTTGTCACCGATGCACTAAAGGGAAATGTGCTCGATCTGCAATCCTATTCTTATCATTATCCTGAAGTAAAAAAGAAGGTAGATATCTTTTATCTGCAGAGTTATTACACTTTCAGATATTTGCTCAAGCGATTTGATATGCAAGAATATTATCAGTTTTTTGATCATATACAAATGGGACAAAGTTTTGAAACATCCTTTACCAGAGCATTCGGAATATCTGTTCAAGCTTTTCTTGAAGCTGCTAAGAAGTCAATTTCATCCCATTCTGTTCTTGCAATTCTTTATTCCGGATTTGGAATATTTTGGATAATAATTCCAATATTACTTATGATTGCATATATACGTAAACGGCGTTACGGAAGAAGGTTAGAGGAAAAATGGGAGACGGAGGGGGCGGAGCATATCCCACATGAGGGGAGTTAACTTGCAATTACTTTGCATGTTACAGATTTATAAAAAAAAGTTTGACAGTGATTTGTTCAGATTGCTAAGGTCGATAAAGTTTCAATCTAAACTAATAAAAGGAGTTTAGTAAAAGCTTTGAAAAATTTCTTAAGAAAAAAGAAGTTAAAAAAATGCAAAAAGTTGCTAAAAATACTATATCCATCTACATATACACTATACGATCGCACAGTCTTAGACAATAAGAAAGAAAATAGGCATGTTAATATCATTGATAGGTATTCATCCGACAGCTGGCGGATGAGTGGTTTTTGTTAACACAAATTAATATAGGGAGGATAGTACACCTATGAAAAAAGTACTTATTGTTCTTTTAGTTTCGTTATTTATGTTTACCTCCTTTGCCTTTGCAGCAGGCGCTGGCAATTTGGCAGGTAAAGTAACGAACGAAAAAAACGGCGACCCGATCGCCAATGCAAACATCTATATTGAAGGTACCGAGTATGGTATGCTTACACGCAACAACGGAACATTTCTTCTGAAGAATATCCCAGAGGGCACCTATACTGTTGCAGTTAGCTATCTCGGTTATGAATTAATGAAAAAAGAAGTCGAGATCAAAGCCGGCTTGACCTCCACAATCAATTTTGCTCTTTCAATCAAAGATATTGGAATTCCAGGTATTACTGTTTTAGCAGACAGAGCAGAAGAAACAACTCCTATTGCTTATACTGACGTAACCAAAGAAGAGATCGCAATGGATCTTGGTTCTCGTGACCTTCCGCTGGTTCTTAAGAGCACTCCAAGTGTGTATTCTACCGACCAGGGTGGCGGTGCAGGTGATGCCCGTGTGAACATTCGTGGTTTTAACCAGAGAAACATCGCTGTGATGATCAATGGTGTTCCGGTTAATGATATGGAAAATGGCTGGGTTTACTGGTCAAACTGGGATGGACTCGCAGATGCAACATCCTCAATTCAGGTACAGAGAGGTCTTAGTGTTGTAAATCTTGCAGTTCCCTCGATCGGTGGAACCATGAACATCATTACCGATCCCACTCAGATGACTTCAGGTGTTATGTTCAAACAGGAATATGGCTCAGGCAACTTCAGGAAAATGACCCTTACTGGAAATACCGGTCTTGTTGACGATAAATATGCTCTCAGTTTTGCTCTAGTTCGTAAGCAGGGAGATGGTGTTGCCAATGGCACGTGGACAGATGCGTATGCATATTATCTTGCCACATCCTATAATCTGAACGATAATAACAGATTGGAATTCTACGCAGTCGGTGCTCCTCAAAGACACGGTCAGAGAATGTATGCCCAGAACATTGCTGCTTTTAGCCATAAGGAAGCAAAAGAATTATCTAATTTCTCTGATAGTGTTATGACAGATTATTTGGATACTTTCGGCGAAGAAGGTTGGAATTATAATGAAAACTGGAATACAGTGAGTTCATCTTATCACGGAATGCAATGGTGGGATGATGCACGACATGAGCGTTATAATAACACCTTTCTCAATGAGAGAGAAAATTTCTATCACAAACCACAGATCAACCTGAACTGGTTCAGCCAGTTAACCGATAAGTTAAACTTATATTCCACAATTTACTACTCCGGTGGTAAAGGTGGAGGTACAGGAACTCAAGGAAGCATGAGATGGGATTATTCTTTCCCGTCACGCGTAGTTGATTGGGATGCAACTATTGCCAAAAATGACACATCCGGCACAGGTTCTTTTGGTATTCTCAGAAATAGTGTGAATAGACAGTGGACTATTGGCGCTATCGTAAAAGCAGAATATGAAGTAAATTCAATGATCAATACACTTGTGGGAATTGACTGGCGTACTGCTGAGATCGATCACTACAGAGAAGTAAGAGATCTTCTTGGTGGTGACTATTACTACTACGATGGAGATGAATTCGATACTGGTGACCATCATAAAGGACTTGGTGACAGGATCGCATACGACAACACTAATACTGTAAATTGGATAGCTGGCTTTGCTCAAGGTGAATTCAAACAAGGTCCTTTAACTGCTTTTGGTTCTGCCGGACTCTCATCAGTGAAATACACCTTTGTAAACCACTTCATGAAAGATCCTGATGATCCTACTAAAGAAATGGAAACAAAAACCGATATGATAACCGGATACCAGGCAAAAGGTGGAGTGAGCTATCTTGTGATGCCAGATCTTGGTATTTTTGGTAATGCAGGTTATGTTTCCAAGCCGCCTATCTTTGACGAAGTCATTGATGACAGTGATGGAAAGAAAGCTGATGATCCTCAAAATGAAAAATTTATGAGTGCAGAAGCCGGTTTCAGCTGGGTTGGACTTGATGGGCTTCTAAACATCAAAGCTGATGGTTATTACACCCAATGGAAGGACCAGGTTTACAGACAGTGGGTAGAAGTTGATACCCTTGGAAATGAAGAAGCTCTATTTATCAGTGGTCTTAATTCCCGTCACGTTGGTGTTGAATTCGAAGCAAACATCCAGCCAGCCGATTTCATTAAATTCCAACTTAACGCATCAAAAGGTATCTGGAAATATACTGATGATGTAAGCGCAGTGATCAAACATACTACCGGACCCAATGATACTATCAACATTTATGTCAAGGACTTGAAAGTCGGCAATCAGCCACAGACACAGATTTCTCTTAGCGCAAACGTCTATCCTTTCGACGGTTTTGTTGCAAAGATCGTTGGAAATCACTATAGAGATTTCTACAGTGCTTGGAATCCCTTGGATAGAGACGATCCAAATGATAGAGTACAAAGCTGGAAAGTACCGAACTATACAACCGTTGATCTACACATCATGTATGATATTCCCACAATTGTGAGAGGTGTGAGATTCAGCATATTTGCACATGTATTCAATCTCCTTGATGAAATCTATATTCAGGATGCTGTAGACAATAGTTCATTTAATGCTTACAACATTTCAGATTATCCTCATACAGCCAGTTCAGCAGAAGTCTTCTTTGGACCTCGCCGCAGCATCAATATGGGTGTTGAAATCGGATTATAATCTTATTGTAATATAAGTAAAGACCTTCGGGATTTGCTCTCGGAGGTCTTTTTTTTGATGTGATTATAGGTGAATCAAGGATAATAAATTAACCACAGAGAACACAGAGAAAATCGCAACTTCAGTCTTTTTATTATCAAAAATATTAAGTATTGTCATCCTTGAGGAGTCACGATTTTCTGGACGACGAAGGATCTCCCAAGAGGATAGACCGATGTTTTAACAAGATTCTTTCCGTCTTCGTCCCCCAAAAAGGGACTACGCCGTGAAAGACGGTCGTTTCACTCCCTAATGGATGACAATTTTCTTTATTTGTTGTATGCTTCTTATCTATTACGAATTTGAGTTATTAACCCAAAGTAACAAGCAATATCCCTGAAAAAGAGAGAACAAGACCGATAAATCGTCGGAAGGTAAAACGCTCCTTTAAAAAAATGGCAGCCAAAATAAATATAAAAATAACGCTCGTTTGATTGATCGCAGTGGCGACACTTGCATAGGTATATTTTATACCAGCCAGCCAGATCACCATTGCCAGATATGCTCCAAGAATAGTGCCCGGAATAAGGTGCTTCCATTCAGCAGAAGGTATAAACGTTCTGAAAATGGTCTTTCTTCTTGGGTGAAACACAGCAATGATAGCCATCACAACAGTGCCGGAAATAAGCCGTATTTCCGTGCACCATAATACAGATGTATTATCAAGGATAGGTTTTATCATGATAATACTTACTACCATTGTAAGCACAGAAACCACGCCAAGAAAAATGCCGAGTGCAAGATGTTTTCTATGAATATTAGACGAGGAAACGCGCACAGTGGTTACTGCGATCGCAGCGATAATGAGAGCTGCTCCAACGAGCTGGAGTACTGAAAGTTTTTCTCCCAAAAATATATACGCAAGACCGATCACAAAGGGATTGAATAGACAATTGACCACAGATGAAACTCCAGCACCAAGGATATTCAGACTGGAAAAATAAATAGTGTCCGCAAAAGAAATTCCGATGATACCGCTGGCAATTAGAATAAGATAGTCTTTCATTGGCATTGCCGGAAAGATATCATGTCCTAATACGAGCAAAGTAAGAATAAACAGAATTGATGCAAGAGTATTTTTGAAAAAATTGAGTGCAAAGGGCTTGGTTGTTTCACCGCTTTTACGGAAAAACATTACTGCCCCAGCCCAAACTATCGCAGTAATTAAAGAGAGAATTTCACCAAAGTAGGGAATATTCATGACTGAAGTTTCTCAGGAGTGATAAATACTAAAAAAATCATATTTTCCTTTTTAAAATATATTTTTCAAGATTAGTTAGATTTAATTTCTAACCCTAATTTCAAATTACAAATAAAATGTCAAAACTTAAATGCAAAATTAATTTTTTCTTCATTTTCTTAATTTTTTCGATTGCCCCAATTTGCCGTCTCATTCCCAATCCCCACTTTGCCGTCTCATTCCCAATCCCCACGTTGCAGTCTCATTCCCAATCCCCACTTTGCAGTCTCATTCCCAATTTCCACTTTGCCGTCTCATTCCCAATCCCCAGATTGGGAATGTCATCATCTTTTGATAAATCTCTAATACATTCATTTTGAGAAAGTTAGAATGTAGTTTCATAGGAGAATAGTGCTGCTCAGCTATCTTCATAAATCTCAAATCGTTAATCATCATTCATCAATTGTTGCGTTCC
>JAUWMT010000059.1 GCA_030613025.1 Candidatus Cloacimonadota bacterium | reverse complement strand
GCATATCTTTTTCTGCTTTAGTTAGAACAATTTTTGCTCGCTTACTTGGTCTTCCCATTTTTGCTCCTTATTCATTTTTTGGAGTCAAAATGAGTTTTCCAATATCTTTTTGTCCAGTTATTTTAAGAATGAAGTACTAGTCTCCGTTTTAAGACGCCTTGGCAGGCAGAGAACACAGAGAAAATAAAACAAATAATATGATATAATCCGAAGGTGAGAATGGTCATTCTCACCTTCATGTATTTAAAACATGTGGACTTGAATCGCAATGAATGGAATGAATGTGATTCGAGGACAATAAATTGTATCATCCTCGCTTCATGCTTCGCTACGAAGCAAGTCTGAATATTTTTTCGTTTGGAGTTGAGGACTCTGTCGTCTTATAGTATTTGTTCACGGTAACGTGGTGCTCGATGCGCTCCAATATGTTTGAGGACTGGGTTGATTGCTACAAAGTTGTAATATAGTTCTGACCAGATAATCAACTGACAAAGCCTAGGATTTTGGGAACGAGATAAAGTTTTGGGTTTGGGGAACAAAGATAAAATATTCTCTGTGTTCTCTGCCTGCCAAGGCGTATTCCGATTTATCGGAAGAAGACTGGTGGTCTCTGTGGTGTAGACAAAAACAGTGTTTCAACCCGACTCATCATTGCAAGCTGAGTCGTGTTTAGTTCAGGAGAATCAGTTTCCTCACTTCCCCTTTATTCCCTTGTACAAACCTACAAAAATAAATCCCGGATCTCATTCCCTCAGAATTCCATTTTACTTCATAGCTTCCAGTGCTTTTGCTCTCATTAAGAAGCCGCTTAACTAATTTTCCACGCAGATCGTACACATCAATTTTTACATCGCTATTCTTCTTAACATAATATTGTATCGCAACGGAATTTTTAAATGGATTAGGCGATGCTTTTAAAAATGCGTTATCTACATATTCTTCATCAATGGCAAAGGATGACCATACAAGTTCATTATTTACCGAGATATTTTCACCATCAGTTTCAACAAGCACATCATCATCCAAACTTATATCATCAGAACCATTCCCACCGTTGATCCACCATGTATTCCAATCATCAGCAGTCGAGTAGATCAAAGTGCCGATATCTTCCAACGATCCAATAACTGCTTGAGAAGGATGCCCATAGGAATTATTGCCCGAACTTATCACAGATACTATAGGGGTTACCTCCGCAAGAAAGGCATCACTGGTTCCATTAAAACCCCCGTGGTGCGATACTTTCAAGACTTCTGCATCGAGATAGTATGTGTCGAGAAGGTATTGATTATTATCTTCAACGCTATCACCGGTGAACAGGAAATCTATCTCACCCAGACTCATTTTGATCACAATTGAGTTATTATTTGTTCCAGAAAAACCATTATCATAATTCGGTGAAAGAATATCGGTAGTCATGCTCCAATTCAAATCGTTTTCATGATCAACTGAGTCAACAGGAATGTTTTCGGTTTGCAATAAATTCATAAGTCTGATATACGAAACGTTTGTGGATGTATCTTTATTTATAATAAATTTCTCAATATTGAATAAACCGCTCTCAACCAGATCTTCAAATTCGCCATAGTGGTCAAAATCCGGATGGGTGATCAGGCATGCATTCAGTGTAGTTACACCAACAGAATCAATATAATTAATAAGTTTGTTTGAGCTGAGATTTTTCCCCGAATCGATGAGGTAGTTCTCTCCTCCATACTGTATCAATATTGCATCACCTTGTTTCACATCAATGAAATGTACTTTCAGATTATCAGTATGGAGTTCTCCAAAACTGATAATTATGATGCCCAGAACAAACAAACTAAAATATATTTTTTTCATTTATTACTTTCTAATATGTAAGATAATATCAATACTAAACTAGTGTCATGTCAAGCTTCGATTGGAAATGGTAATTGAATTTTGACATTCCTTATATTGCCTTCTCCTCAGATAGGAGAAGGTTAGTTTACCCCGTGAAATCAGCTTGCTGAATATTTCACCGGGGGATGAGGTCTCAAACTTTGTTAAAATTCAATTTTCGTCATCAACAATTGACTTATCACTATATTTTTTTTGACTTGCATTATTGTCAATATTGATCGCTAAAAGCGTTAAGATAGCTGTATTTTATTTTTTCGTTCTCATTATAACATTAAGACCAAAAATACTGAAAACGGACTTTTTTTTGAATAATGGAAAAGTTTTACTAATCCTTTTTAAATGGATTGAAAATTAGGAATATGACTAAAAAAATGAAACCTGCAACAAAAAAGAAATGATGCTTCTTTATGAACTCAGCTGCGGGAGATTCCTTCATTTTATTGATCAGTTCATCAAATTCTTGATCACCTATCTTTAGATCATTTTGAGAGATTTCTTCTTTGATTTTCTTTTTTACTTTTTCCACCGGTTTCTCAGACAGATTTTCTCCTTTCATTTCTATTGCATATTGAATTTTATATTTTGAAAGAGTTTTTCTGTCTTCATTTGGAAAGGCATCCCTTAATGCTGCATTTGAGCCGTATCCTTCTTTTTTCAGTTCATCAGGATGTGCATTAAACCATGCAAAAACTTCTTCACGTAAGCTCATCTGTCCTCCAAAGGACTACTTGATAGTGAACGTACAGGTGACTGTTACTCGTATGGATTTTTTCCTTGTTGAGGTTTGATACATTCCATAATCAGAAACCTCGGTCGAGTAAGGTTCGGTGATCTGAAATACACCCGTGCGTGCTGAGGTTATTTCTTTTACTTTACTTCCTGTTGATTTAGCAATTTCGTTTGCTCTTTCAATGGCATTTTCTGTAGCAGCGCCCAGTAACTTCATTTTGATATCCGGCAGATCGGTCGAGAAATACTGCATATTGGAATATTCAAATGCAAGCCCTTCTTTTGTAAAATCTACGGGATTTATCGCGAGATTTTCTATAGCATCAAGTTCTTTTGAGATGATAAAAATATTCTGTTCGAGAATGTCGCCTTCAATCTTGCCATATTGTCCGTACATCTTTCGAACAGTGATGGGCTGTATATTGAAATCTTCGTATGAGATTGCAAGATCATTCCATATTTTTTTGAGTGTCTGAAGTTTGTCGTTCATATTCTTATATCCGTTTGTGATGTTACCGGTTGGAACAGTTTCAGAAAAAGTAAAACTCCACTTTACGATGTTAGCTTCAAAATCCTGGGTTGAATATCCCACTACTCTGATCGTCTGGTCAGTCTGCCGTGCTCCATAAAAGAATACTCCGAAAACAAGTGCTGCAACTACCAGACCCAAACTTAGTATCCATGCAGATTTGTGATTCATTTCTGTCTCCGATTATTTCTTTTTTCGTCTGAAGAGACTTTTTATGCCGGAGACAACGATCATAAAAACGAACACTTTTAGAGTATTAAGGATCACTCTTGTCTTGTCGATTATCTCGACATATTCTGCAACACCGTCTTTGATCTTGATATAGCCAACAGGTTTGACATCAACAGTTAAGCCAAGACCACCGCCTTTGCCGGTTTTTGCACCAGCTTCATCGCTCTTGCTTTCTTCTTCTGGCTCAGCTTCAGTTTTGGGACCCATAGTACCGAAGCCTCCACCTCCGCCACCCTTCATCGTGAAAGAGCCGATAGGAATGATCGAAATATCATCGACTTTCATGACGTCGCCGAATATGGATTTGGTGTTTGCAGATTTTTCGAGATTTTCCTTAATCTCTTTAATAAGTTGTTTAACTTCCATTGTACCCCCTGATATTTATTTTGTTACGATATTGATCGTATTTTTTATTATTCGTCAACTAATTTATTTTTTATGTGCAATAAAAGTCCGCCTTCGTTAATAATATCCTGCATCTGCTCAGGAAGAGGAGGAAAGGAAAACTCTTTGTCGCCTACTTTTATCAACCCCTTTTTTTCATCGACCTCAACCTTGTCTCCATTAGAATAATATTC
This sequence comes from Candidatus Cloacimonadota bacterium, assembly GCA_030613025.1. Taxonomy (GTDB): domain Bacteria; phylum Cloacimonadota; class Cloacimonadia; order JGIOTU-2; family JGIOTU-2; genus Celaenobacter. The sequence continues at coordinate 11,636 of JAUWMT010000059.1, read as the reverse complement.
AACTGCTTCCGGACTCTCGATCAGTAGAAGCCCCTGATTTGTCGCACTACGGTAAAATATTCTTGAAAAAGATTTGGCGACAATTGCTTTTATCCCAAGAGCTTTTAAACCGACAGAGGGTTGTTCTCTCGATGAGCCGCACCCAAAATTCTTCCCTACAAAAATAATGTCACCCTGCTTTGCAATTTTCGAAAATTCCGCATCAAGATCTTCAAATAAATGCTCTTTAATGAACTCAATATCTGAAGATTCGTATGTATATTTTCCGGGGAACATCAGATCAGTATTGATGTTATCCTGATCATAAAAGAAAACAGCCATAGTAAACTCCTTTATTTGGTTCCTTTTATTTTTAAGTGGGTCGATATACTTAAAATCTGAATATCCAATATCCAACACGGAATATCCAACATCCATTTATTACCGTATATCCACCAGTTAGTTGAGGACATAGAAGTTTTTTTATCACTATCGTTCCTTATTCTTTTTCGCAGTATCAATGCTCTTAAAAAGTATTGAGATCAACTCATCTGTCTCCTGCAATAAAGGGGACAATTTTGTTGAAGGTTGAATTAATTTTGCCTTTACTATTATCTTCAACCACACTTCGGTTTCGCGCAACTCTTTTAAAGCTACTTTTAATTTATGAATAAAATCAGCCCTTGATTCAGCACTTTGAGCCTCTCCGTAATTTGGGGCAGGTGATGTACCACTTCTCAGTATTTGAGAAGATATGTGATCACCTGATTTTGTTTCAGGTAGTTGCTCAGAAACCTTAATAATTCTAACCGCATAATTAATAAGACGTTCCTGTAAATCAAACTTCTTTTGACTATTTTCTTTATTATTTTCTTTCTCACTCATTTATTTTTTTCCTTCATACTTGGATATTCCGTGTTGGATATTGGATATTATTTTCAACTAACCCACTTATTGCTTCAATGAGCCCTTTATTTCTCGGGACGTCCAATACAATAATAAGTATATCCCAATTCTTTCATTTGATCTGGGTTATACTGATTTCTTCCGTCAAAAATTACTTTTTCTTTGAGCAATGAATTCATTTTTTCAAAATCGGGCATACGGAACTGCCTCCATTCTGTGATGAGCAGTAAAGCATTTGCATCTTTCAAAGCAGAATATTGATCATCGAAATATGTAATATTGGGATTGTCCGCAAATATCCTTTTTGCTTCTTTCATTGCTTCAGGATCGTATGCTTGTATCTTTGCACCCCTCTGAATAAGCTCGTGAATTATTACTTGCGATGGTGCTTCTCGCATATCGTCTGTCATCGGCTTGAAGGAAAGTCCCCACAGTGTAAACACCTTGCCATTGAGATCTTCTCCGAAATGGTTCACGATTTTTTTTGCCATAACTAATTTTTGTTCGTAGTTTACTTCTTCGACAGCTTCGAGAATTTTAGCAGTAGAATTATGCTTATGAGCAATTTTGATAAGTGCTTTCACGTCTTTTGGAAAACATGAGCCTCCATATCCGATTCCCGGATATATAAAACTGTAACCAATTCTATGGTCAGAACCAATTCCAGTTCGCACATCTTCTACATCTGCATTAACTTCTTCACATAGTCGCGAGATCTCGTTCATAAAAGATATTTTAGTTGCGAGCATCGCATTTGCGGCGTACTTGGTCATCTCTGCTGAGCGTATACCCATGAAAATGATTCTGTCATGCTGGAATGTAAAAGCCGAATATACATCATGCATGAGTTTCTTTGCCCTATCACTTTCTGCACCTATGACAACTCTGTCCGGTTTCATAAAATCATCGATTGCAACACCTTCTTTAAGAAATTCAGGATTAGAGACTATATCGAAATCGTAGTTTGCTTTTCGCTCTTTCAGAACTTTATAAATAGTTGATTTAACGAGGTCGGCAGTACCAACAGGAACTGTAGATTTGTCAACGACAACCTTGTAGTCATTCATATAAGTGCCAATATCCTTTGCCACAGACAGAACATATTGAAGGTCTGCGGAACCATCACCATCTGGAGGAGTTCCCACAGCAATAAAAATAACCAGAGCATCTTCTGTTGCTTTTTTTATATCAGTTGTGAAGAATAATCTGCCGTCCTCAACATTGTTTTTAACAAGCTCTTTCAAACCCTTTTCAAAGATGGGCATTTCACCACGATTTAGCATATCTATCTTGTTTTTATTATTATCAACACAGGTCACAATATGCCCCACATCAGAAAGGCATGCACCACTCACCAACCCGACATAACCAGAGCCAACAACAGTAATTTTCATATTTTATCTCCTCGTAAAAAATTTAATACCCGTTTGGATTTTGGGATTGCCATCTCCAAGCATCGACACACATATCCAGAATGCCCTTTTCAGCACTCCATCCCAGCTCCTTTTTAGCCAGAGCTGGATCAGCAAAACATACTGCAATATCTCCGGGACGGCGTTCAATAATCTTGTATGGAATCTTATTATCAGAAGCACTTTCAAAAGCACGTATGATCTCAATAACACTATATCCTCTACCTGTTCCCAGATTATATATCGTCAGACCTGCCTTTTGATTGATCTTTTTAAGTGCTTTAATATGCCCTTTGGCAAGATCAACTACGTGTATGTAATCTCTCACGCCTGTACCATCATCAGTAGGATAGTCATCACCAAAAACAAATAATTCTTTAAGTTTGCCAACTGCAACCTGAGATATGAATGGAAAAAGATTATTTGGAATACCATTGGGATCTTCGCCGATTTTTCCGCTTGAGTGTGCTCCCACAGGATTAAAATAACGCAATAGCACTACATTCCATGAATTATCAGACGCATACAGATCTTTAAGGATCTTCTCGATCTCCAATTTTGTCTGTCCGTATGGATTAGCCGGAAAAAGTGGGAAATCCTCTTTGATTGGCACAGTGTGGGGATCGCCATACACTGTTGCAGAAGAACTGAAAACAATATTCTTCACATTGTATTCCTGCATGACTTCAAACAAAAAGATCGAACCGCTTACATTATTGTGATAGTAAAGCAAAGGTTTTTCAACGGACTCGCCCACTGCTTTTAGTCCTGCAAAATGTATAACAGCATCAAAGCTGTGTTGAGAAAAAACTTCTCTCAATCCCTCTTTATCAAGAATATCAATTTTATAAAATATTAAATCCTTACCTGTGATCTCCTTGACTCGTTCCAGCGCTTCCAGCTTGCTGTTTGATAAGTTGTCTATGACAACGATCTCATGCCCTGCATTTAGAAGCTCCACGCAGGTATGAGTTCCAATGTAACCTGCTCCTCCTGTAACCAAAATTTTCATAGTATCCGCCTTTTTTTAAGAAAAAGAATAATTAAACTTATCCATCACCTGCACAATACGTTCTGCAGTATGCCCGTCCCATAATTGTGGGATGCTTCCCATTTTGCAGTTCCCTTCCAGAATTTCATTCACTTTATGAACGATAGCATCTTTATTCAGTTCAACTAATTGGTTTGTTCCAAGTTCAATAGTGATCGGACGCTCAGTGTTTTCCCGCAATGTCAGGCATGGTACTTTGAAAACTGTTGTCTCTTCCTGTATGCCGCCTGAATCTGTGAGCACGAACTTTGCATACTTTTCGAGTTTGAGAAAATCAAGATATCCTATTGGATCAATGAGTTTCAGATTTGTAATCGCAGTGGCTTTTTCTTCCAAACCGAATACCGCAAGTTGCTTTCTGGTTCGAGGATGTATTGGAAATATGAGTGGAATCTTCTCAGCAATTTCAGCAAAAGCATCAAGGATTATCTCAAGATTTTCTCTGTCATCAACATTACTTGGTCTATGCAAAGTGATCAAAGCATAAGAATGTTTTTTAAGTCCAATATCCTCTATTATAGAAGTTCGCTCGGCTTTTTTTTCATACTGCATAAGCGAATCGATCATTGCATTGCCAACGAGAAAAATCTTATCTTTTGAGATCCCTTCACGAATAAGGTTTTCATCAGCATCCTGTGATGGAGTAAGTAACATGCTAGAAATACAATCCGTTTCGATACGATTGATCTCTTCGGGCATTCGTCTGTCATAAGAACGCAGTCCAGCTTCGAGATGTGCAACGGGAATGCGAAGTTTGACCGCATCGATGGCGCAGGCAACTGTTGAATTCACATCACCTGCAACGAGCACGAGATCCGGTTTATCCTGCAAAAGGAACTGTTCAAAAGCTATCATTACTTTTGCAGTTTGTACGCCATGAGTTCCTGAGCCCACACCGAGATATACATCGGGTTTGGGAAATCCAAGTTGTTCGAAAAATATTTCTGAAAGATTTTTGTCGTAGTGCTGCCCGGTATGAATAAGTAAAGGTGTGTATCTTGAATGCTTTTTTAGTTCAAAATATACGGGACCCACCTTCATAAAATTAGGACGAGCACCTACGACTAAGGCAATTTTCACTTTAACCTACTTCGGAAATTTTAACCACGAATTAACACGAAAAAACACGAATTAAAAGAAAGACACAAAAATTATTCTTCATCTTTTCTTTGCGTGTCTGCGTTCTTTCTCTCTGCGTCCTCTGCGTGATTCTTCGTTTTCATGATAACTTAGTAAGTTTCAAATTTTTGGGACTAATAACGTTTTTTATTTGGGTGTGAGCTTTGATGTCTTGGACGATCTTTATGCTCTATGGCTCCATCGAGGTCTTTCATACTCAACTGAACTTTTCCATCACGATCGATACCAATTACTTTTACCTTTACTTTATCGCCAAATCTGACAACATCAGAAACATTTTCCGTCCGCTTATTTTCTAGATTCGAGACATGAACTAGGCCCTCCTTACGAGGAAGAAATTCTACGAAACAACCAAATTCACGTACGTTTTTGACAACACCATTATAGACCTTTCCTATTTCCGGCTCTTCGACTATGCTTAAGATTTTTTCTCTTGCTTTTTGAATCGAATCCCTGTCGGGGGAAGCAATCCGCACAGTGCCGTCATCATCAATATCAATAGCCACACCTGTTTCTTCAATAATTGATTTGATCATCTTGCCCTGAGGTCCAATGATATCGCCAATTCTGTCAGTTTTCACTTTCATAACCTCAATATGAGGTGCTATCGGTGAAATATCCGGGCGTGGTTCTGCAATGGTTTCCTTTATCTTATCAAGAATAAAGAAACGCCCTTTATGTGCCTTTTCCAGGGCAACGGTCATGATCTCGTGAGTGATACCTTCCACTTTGATATCCATCTGCAAAGCAGTAATACCTTTATCGGTTCCTGCAACCTTGAAATCCATATCGCCGTAATGATCTTCCATACCCATAATATCTGTGAGCACGGTAAATTTATCACCTTCAATAATGAGTCCATTTGCCACACTGGCAACCAGTCTTGTAATGGGTACGCCGGCAGCCATCAAAGATAATGTTCCGCTGCATACTGTTGCCATTGAGGAAGATCCGTTTGATTCCAGAATTTCTGATACGATTCTGATAGTGTATGGAAATTTCTCTTCATTTTCGGGGATAACCGGTAATAATGAGCGTTCTGCAAGATTTCCATGTCCGAGCTCTCTTCTGCCGGGTCCTCTCATAAAGCCGGTTTCACCCACACTGAAAGGCGGGAAATTGTAATGGAGATAGAATTTCTTTTTATACTCTTCACCGAGTTCATCGATCACTTTTTCATCAGAGCTTGTACCGAGAGTTACCACTCCAAGTGACTGAGTTTCACCGCGTGTGAAGAGCGCAGAGCCATGAGTGAAAGGTAAAACATCAATTTCACAAGTGATATCTCGTACATCATCCATACCTCTGCCGTCAACGCGTGTATTGGTTTCGATGATCTTTTTTCTCAACAGTTTTTTTAAAGTGCCGTCAAAAGCTTCTTTGATTTGCCCTTTTTTCTCTTCAAACTCCTCCAAGGAAAGTTTCTCCTCGAAAGATCCGATGATTTCATCCTTGATAGTATCAAGAAGTGCATTTCGTTCCAGTTTATCGGAAACATTCAATGCTTCCTGTACCTTTACTGTGACTGCATTTTCTACTTCCTGAACAAGATTTTCATCAATAATATCGATCTCAAACTCAGCTTTTGGTTTGGCAGCTTTTGCAATGAATTCTTTTTCAAATGTGATCAATTCTCTGATACTATCATGTGCTTTATTGAGCGCTTCGAGCATCTGCTCTTCGCTAATTTCTTTAGCGCCGGCTTCGACCATCATGACCGCATTATCTTTACCTGCAACTGCGAGATCCAATCTGGATTTCTCATACTGTTCAACTGTCGGATTGATAACAAATTCATTATCAATAAAACCAACATTCACACCTGAAATAGGTCCATGAAATGGGATATCTGAAATGCTTAATGCAGCAGAGGCACCGATCATTCCCAACATTTCAGGAGAGTTTTCTTTATCATAGGAAAGCACTGTAACAACTACGTGCACATCATTTCTGAAACCATCCGGGAAAAGAGGTCGCAGGGCTCTATCTATTAATCGTGCTGCAAGGGTTGCGGTAGTTGAGGGTCTTGCCTCACGTTTGAAAAAACCACCGGGAATTTTACCTGCAGCATACATTTTTTCAACGAAATCAACCATCAAAGGGAAGTAATCAATTCCCTCTCTTCTTGTTTTGGAAGCTGTGGCAGTAACAAGAACAACCGTACCTCCATATTGCACTAGTACTGAGCCATTCGCTTGTTTCGCCATTCTTCCAGTCTCAAGTATCAGCTTTCTGCCAGCAAATTCTTTTTCCATTCTGATTATGTTACCATCCATGTAGCTCCTGTCTGAACAAAGGAATCAAATTTTCTTTGCTCAATCTGCTCTTACTTTCTAATTTTAAGAGCTTTAATTAACTTTCTGTAGCGAGTAATATCTTTATTTTTGATATAATCCAAAAGTCTTCGTCTCTGCCCGACAAGCATGAGAAGCCCGCGTCGGGTATGATGATCTTTTTTATGAACTTTCAGATGTTCTGTAATACTCGCAATTCTCTGAGTGAGGAGTGCAATCTGTACTTCAGGTGATCCTGTATCAGATTCGTGTAAACCAAACTCTTCGACTATTGTACGTTTCGCGTCTTTTTCCAAAGCCACTCGTCCTCCTAAATAAGACTATTTAACAAAATTTTCAAGCACTTCTGTAAGTGTTGGTTGTCCAATTTCCTGCAATTCATAAGATACTCTCACTGCAGGTTTATCAATTTTTATTACTCTTCGCAAATCAATAGGAGTCCCAATTACAACAACATCACAATCAACTGCATTTATAGTTTTCTCGAGATCCTTCATCTGCTGCTCGCCATAACCCATGGCAGGAAGGAGAATTCCGATCTCAGGATATTTTTTATAAGTAGCTTCAATTGTACCAACAGCCCAGGGGCGTGGATCGACCAGTTCTGCTGCCCCGCAACGCTCTGCTGCAACAACGCCTGCGCCGTATTTCATTCCACCATGAGTGAGTGTTGGACCATCTTCTACTACGAGTACTCGAGCTCCCTCGATAGCTCTCGCATCATCAACAAATACTGGTGATGCACAATCAACAATGATCGCCTTTCTATTCACAGAACGGATATTATCACGAACTTCAAGCACATCTTCAGGATTTGCAGAATCGATCTTATTGATAACAACCACATCTGCAAGACGGAGATTTGTTTCACCTGGATAATAATATAATTCATGACCCGGACGATGAGGATCAGCAACCACAATATTCAACATATTATCGGATTTATAAAAGGAAGTATCATTATTTCCACCATCCCAGATGATGACATCGGCTTCTTTCTCAGCTTCTTCGAGAATTGCTCCGTAATCAACACCTGCATAAATGATGCTTCCCATCTCGATATGTGGTTCGTACTCCTCCATCTCCTCAATAGTACATTCATGCTTTTTCAGATCTTCGAGTTCTGCAAATCGCTGTACTTTTTGCTGCACAAGGTCTCCATACGGCATAGGGTGACGGATCGAAGCAACTTTCAAACCTTTTTTCTTCAGGAATCGGATAACTGCACGCGATGTTTGGCTTTTTCCACAACCTGTTCGCACAGCACAAACTGTTATCAAAGGTTTTGTGGTTTTGATCATTGTATCGATTGCACTCAGGAGCACAAAATCCGCACCTGCTGCATTCACGATCGAAGCTTTATGCATAAGATATTCGTAATTTACATCACTGTAGGCAAATACTACCATATCAATTTTGTGTTCTTTTATCATATTTACCAGTTCTGATTCAGCATGAATTGGAATGCCTTCTGGATAGAGCTTTCCTGCTAATTCTGCAGGATATTTTCGCCCGTCGATATCCGGAATTTGTGTTGCGGTGAAAGCAACGATCTCATAATCTGGATTGTCACGATAGATCACATTGAAATTATGAAAATCTCTTCCGGCAGCGCCCATAATAATGACTCTTCGCTTCATGTTCTTAGTCCTTTCCAGGTTCATTTTTGTCGATATAACTTTGGGGGTAGAATAATGTGTCAAGTTTCACGACCCTATCCCAACTTGAAACTTGAAACTCGAAACTTGATACTTGATATTCGCAACTTATCAATCCTTTTCATACTTGACTTAATAATTGCTGTGGAATTGAGTTAAGAATGAAACGATGATTGCTACAGTGTCCCAATCCTTAAGTTTACCCTATGTAATCTCATTTTTTTTATTCCATCTGGGGCAAGTCTTGTAACACAACATTCCGACTTGTCTCGGCGTAATGAAATGAAGACGGATCAGCCACAAAATTACACAAAATTACACAAAAGTTATTTTTGTTACTTTTCATATTAATAGGTAATATTTTTTTCGTGTGCCTTTGCCTGCCTCGGCGTAATGCAATGGAGACGGGTGTGTTTTCGTGGCTCATACATGTCGAGGCGTCTTGTCGGGGCGTAACGGAGTGAAGACTGAAGTGAAACGAAGACTGATGTTGAGTGTACGCAAGATTGGAATCTTGCGTTAATTTATCACTTTTCAACCTATAAATTCCTATTGTCTTACCTTGTATAAAGGATTAGTTGATGAGGTTTAAATTAATCTAATCCTTGACACAGCGTACTGAAAAACCGTACCTCCTATCGCGGAAGGAACTATGAACAATCGTACAATCGTAGTACAATTGCCGATAATAGGAATAGCTACCGTACTCTGTATAAGACCAGAAGAGCGCGTAGTAGCCAACGTATTCGAAACTACCATAGTCGTGGCGAGTCCCGCCTGGAAACGCTGTAAATCCACTCTCATTAGTAGCATCTGTGTTAGGTTCATGCCATAGACCATCACCACCTTCAATAGTTCCCGTCGTTTTCATCTTTCCACCAGCAACACTGCTACCTCCAAGATAATCAACTAATGCTTGCCATTCAGAATCTGTTGGCACATGCCAACCTTCAGGTGCTATGCCCCTACTGTCATCCAATGCATACCAGTTATAGAGATTACCGTATATGTATGCATTTGAAGAGTTATTATCATACACACAGTATGCACCAGAGGATGTGCTTGTCCAATCATTATTACTTGTTTTGTGAGGAATTGGGTCACCATTTCTGTAATGGGTTACTCTCAGGTTTGTTACCATCCACCATTGATCTCCGATCTTTCTCGTCTGATAAAGATTGTCATCTATATCTGTTACCCATCCAGTGGCTAAGTAAATAGTAAAATAGTTATTACTGTAATCATATAAAGAACTATTGGAGGTGCTGGTTATCCTAACCTTGTAATTTGAGGATTCTGCAAGATTAGTCGGAATAGCCCAACCATGTTCCCCATCACTTGGAGTCGAGTTGCTAATTGTCATGTAATATGATCCTGATTTATATAATTCAATCTTCACATTGCTGGAAATATTATCATCCCATGTTATAATATGAGGTGCTGCCATTTGCCACATCTCACCTCCATTGGGTGAGGTGACTGTTATGTAATCTGCTTCTTCAATGGTGAAATAGTTATTACTGTAATCATATACAGAACTATTTGAGGTACTGGTTATCTTTACCTTGTAACTTGAGGATTCTGTAAGATCGGTCGGAATACCCCAGCTATATGTCCCATCACTTGAGGTTGAGCTGCTAATTGTCCTGTAATACGATCCAGATTTATATAATTCAATCTTCACATTGCTACTTATATTATCATTCCAGGTTATATTTTGGGTAGTTCCCATTTGCCAAGTCTCTCCGCCATTCGGTGATGTTACGGTTATGTAATCAACATCTCCAATAGTAAAATAGTTATCACTATAATCATTCACCGAACCATTGGAGTTACTGGTTACCTTTACCTTGTAACTCGAGGATCCTGTCAAATCTGTTGGTATACTCCAGCTATATGTCCCATCACTTGATGTTGAACTAGTAATTGTCCTGTAAAATATCCCCGACTTAAATAGCCAAATCCCCACATTGCTGGAAATATTATCATTCCATGTTATATTATGCAAAGTTCCCATTTGCCATGTCTCACCCCCATTTGGTGAGGTTACAGTTATGTAATCTGCTTCTTCAATGGTAAAATAGTTATTACTTTGATCATTTACAGAAATATTGGAAGTGCTGGTTATCTTAACCTTGTAACTTGAGGATTCTGTCAGATCAGTCGGAATACTCCAGCTATATGTTCCATCACTTGCAGTTGAACTACTTATAGTCCTGTAAAATGAACCTGATTTGTATAATTCTATCTTTACATTGCTACTTATGTTATCATCCCACGTAATGTTATGTGACGTACTCATTTGCCAGGTCTCACCTCCATTTGGTGAGGTGACGGTTATGTAATCAACATCTCCAATAGTAAAATAGTTATCACTATAATCATTCACCGAACCATTGGATGTACTGGTTATTTTCACCTTGTAACTTGAGGATTCTTCCAGATCATTCGGAATATTCCAATTATATGTTCCGTCGCTTCCTGTAGAACTCACTATAGTTCTGTTAAATGAACCGGATTTATATAATTCAATCTTTACATTGCTGCTTATGTTATCATCCCACGTAATGTTATGTGACATACTCATTTGCCATGTCTCACCCCCATTTGGTGAGGTGACGGTTATGTAATTAACATCTCCAATGGTAAAATAGTTATTACTTTGATCATTTACAGAACTATTGGAAGTGCTGGTTATCTTAACTTTGTAACTTGAGGATTCTACCAGATCAGTCGGAATACTCCAGCTATATGTCCCATCACTTGAAGTCGAGTTGCTAATTGTCCTGTAATATGATCCTGATTTATATAATTCAATCTTTACATTGCTAGATATATTATCATTCCAGGTTATATTATGAGATGTTCCCATTCGCCAATCCTCACCTCCGTTGGGTGAAGTTACAGTTATGTAATATACTGTTGGTTCAGGTCCTGTTCCGTCACAAGAAATTAGTACTAATAAGCAAATAGTCATCAAAATTATTAATAGTTTTTTCATTGTTCCTCCGTTTATTTTCATCATTTTTTTTCATGGTTGTTTGAGATAAATAAAATTATTAATGAGTTCACTCTAAAAACCTTTCAATATAGTTCACAAAATACTTTACACAAAGTAATGATCAAATATTAGTATGGTTAAATAAGTAATATTTTTTAAGGAAATCACTATGTTTCATACGAACGAAAATCATAT
>JAUWMT010000036.1 GCA_030613025.1 Candidatus Cloacimonadota bacterium | reverse complement strand
TCTTACTTCAACTTCTTTGGTAACGACTACCTCTATATGTATCTCAGCAGTAATGGAACCATTAACTTTACTGCGGAAGAAGTGCCTACTTATTGGTATTCAATATCTTTCCATGATATTCCTTCAGCCGCAGGTTCATATCATGACATGATAGCCTGGTGCTGGGATGACCTTGATTATGATGATACTGCTTCACCGAATGTAAATATTAGAATTTCAAGGCTTACTGATAGAACTATTGTAACATTCTGGCAATATCCGATTTACTCTTGGAGTGGTCCATGGGAATATATAACTGCTCAGGTCATTATTTATAAAGATGGCAGAGTCTTCATAATGTATAATGATGATGAAAGCACTTATGACCAAACTACTCAAAATTGTGCAATTGGTATTGAAAATATTGATGGTACAGCTGGAGTTGGATATAGATTTGAACAAACAGGTGGTCCGATATTCGCTTCAAATCTTGCTCTTGCATTTGGCACAGACGAGGGCACCCTTCCTGTAGTACTCTCCGCATTCACTGCCCAATTTATTGATAACATACCTATCTTGAACTGGACTACCCAATCAGAGACAGACAACCTCGGCTGGAATATCTATCGTTCGGAAAATGATAACTTAGAACAAGCATTCCAAATTAATACAGTATTTATACCGGGAGCAGGTACAACTTCAGAACCTACAGATTATACTTTCGAAGATGTATATGTAGTTTATGAAAATACCACATACTGGTACTGGCTGGAAAGCATCGAGTACTCAGGAATAACTACTATCTATGAACCAACTCCTCTAATAGTACCTGAAGGCGGTGGAGAACCACAGCCACCTGAAATTCCTTATGAATACGGTCTCCATCAAAACTATCCCAATCCCTTCAATCCGAATACTGTAATCAGTTTTGTTATGAAAGAAGATTGTATTGGTGAACTGTCAATCTACAACATCAAAGGGCAAAAAGTCAAAACGTTGTTCTCAAATATGTCTATTACAAAAGATAAGCTGATACGCACATCCTGGGACGGCAAAGATGACACGGGTAAATTTGTATCTCCCGGCATCTACTTCATGAAACTTGAAACAGGCACCTATATTTCAACAAAGAAAATAATGATCCTTAAGTAAAATACGCAATGTGTGAATAACAATGAGAGAAATAAATACACTTCGAGGATGCCGGAAGACCCTATGGCATTCTCGAGGTGTGTCTCTTATGAAAAAATGAGAAAAATAATGCTGAAAAAAAGTGGAAATCACGATGTATCGGGATCGTGGAAAAAAACTAATATTATTTGTATCATGGTATTTGCATTTGTTCTTACTACAACCATTCCTATTTTGGCAAACAATATCCAGGTGGACAATGTTACTATTACAGAGCAAAACACAATCCCAGACTATCATTACATCCGACTAAATATACGTTGGGATAATTCAAGGTATACTACAAGCTCTGTACCCTATAACTGGGATGCCGCCTGGATATTTGCCAAATTCCGAGTTGGCAGTGGTGATTGGAAACACTGCTCACTGGCAACCGAAGGACACATCGCACCCACCGGCTCAACTATTGAAGTCGGAACAACTGATGGTGTTGGAAAAGGTGTTTTCATTTACCGCAGCGCAGATGGATCCGGAAATGTGAACTGGGATAATGTGAAACTCCAATGGAAATACACCACTGACGGCGTTGCAGATGATGCCACCGTAGATGTAAAGGTATTTGCCATTGAAATGGTATATATACCACAAGGTACCTTTTGTCTTTATAATGGTGAATGCGATAATATATACTCAAATTTTAATAGCGGTAACACAATATCTAGTGAAGAATATATACCTGAGGGTTCTATTACTTGGAGCATTGAAAGTAGTTGGTGTGGTGCTCTTACAAATAATGGTGAAATTGGAGGATGTGATGAGCTATGTGCCGGTTATCCAAAAGGATATCAGGCGATATACTGTATGAAATACGAAATATCCCAAGGACAGTATGCAGATTTCCTGTCCCACCTTACAGAAACTCAGAGTAATAATCGATACCCAAATCAGAATGGGAATTGCCAACATACGATAAATGACGATTTTATTGGTAATTATTATGCCTTAAAATCCGACAGAGCGTGCAATTACTTAAGTTGGGCAGATGGACTGGCATATGCAGATTGGGCTGGACTCCGGCCTATGACTGAGTTGGAGTATGAAAAAATATGCAGAGGTCAAAAAAATAAAATAAGAATCAATATAAAAAAAGACGAAGTAGAGAGTGCCTTATTATATTCAAATAATAAAAATAGCTATGCTAGAATCGAAAATCTAAATAATAGTAATGTCCGGATTATCGACTGTTTATACTCAGAGGTCAGCACATTGCCGGATATTGTTTCTTCATTACCTTATTACGGTGTGATGATGATGAATGATAACTTGTCTGAGAGATGTATTACTGTTGCTAAATATTGTTGGAATTGTTGTACATGGAACAATGAAACACATGCAGGTTCATTTGATGGAAAACACGGAGATGGTTATCTCACTAAAACAGGTTTAAGTAATGTATCTAAATGGCCTTCACAAGAAGCTGTCAGCGGATATTCAGCATATGGTTCATCAATTCGTGGTGCTTGTTGGATGTATTCACCTTCTAAAGTACCAGTTTCGGATCGCAACCTTGCATCATATCCGTATGCCGGTCGAATTGCTAATGCCGGCTTCCGTGCTGGGAGAACTGCAGAATGAAAGCACCTACGAAAAAAGCGAAGTATGCTAACTTCTTAATTAGGTATTATGTATATTAATGAAAAAATAACACATTATAACCAACAAATCACGTTGGTTATTTACTCTGATATTAACCTGACGAAAGAATATAGGTAATAATTACGAAATTAATTAGAAGCCCGTAAATACGCAAGAAATCGGGTCTGGCTCCGGTTAAAGAAACAGACCCGTGACAGGGTGAATTGAAGGACAACTCAACCCTTATTTAATATGCTAATTCTGCAATAAAAAATGTAAAGAAATTTAAGGAGAAAAAAATGAAATCTAAAATAACTTTAATACTTACACTAATGACAATTATGGTTTTGGCTGCCGGAACGGTGTGGGCAGAGGCTACAAGTTTAGGAGAAAATTATAATTTTGAAGGTGGAGCAGTGCTTTATGCCCCTGTTACAGACGGAACTGTGCAGATATCTCCTGCAGGGGCAAGTTACAAATCTGCAAGCATTTCCGGGAATGTTGTGACGTTTATAAGTAAATATGGAAAAGAGCTTTGGAAGTATGAAGTTGGAGTTGGAGCGTCTAAAATACAGGAAAGTGAGACATATTACTTCTTCAGCAATGTGGTGGTTGCTGGCAACTATATAGTTTGGAGATATAGCACCACGTTCTATGTATATGACCATACAACAGACACAGAGAAGGCACAAATCAACACCCAAGAATTGTCAGGTGGGCATGACGCTTGGCTCGATACCGATGGGGAAACTGTTGTTTGGGATAAGGGTGCCACAATCTATATGTACGATATCTCAACTGAGACAACAACCTCATTTACTGACACGACAGACCCTGGCAATGACGATATTCGTGCTCCTCATGTTTCCGGCGATAAAATTGCTTATGTGAAGTGGATTCGCCAGGATGGAACCGTTATCGGACCCTTCCCATACGTCTATGACATGTCGGAGGGGACGGTAACACCTATCATTGCTCGTGAAGACCAAAGCGAAGACACTGATTTGAATCCATGGAATGAGTGCATTGACATCACTGGGAGTGATGCGGATGGCTACAAGGTCGCCTACCTTGGGGAGCATAATGACACGTATTCCGGCTCAGCGCGACCTTGTGTAAGGGGCATCTCTGCCGATGGTCAACTATCTGACCTGACTGAACTTCCCTATCCCGCAGCATCTTCCCTTGCATCATGGTTGATTGCCATAGACGGTAACATAGTAGTTACAGAGTCACAGCCCGTGTCTAGTGGAACACACCATGGACTTTATTACTATAACCTGGATGATAACCCACCAGTTAGCACATGGTTTGCTGGCTATGATGACCCAGACACCGACGACATCAATGATGCATACGACCCTGTAGTTTCAGTAAGTGGTTACACGGCTAGAATGGCCTTTCACGGCTGGGGCAGCCGCAGCCCTGACGAAGTTTATCTGTATACGCTTTCTTTACCTGCTCCGCCTGAAGTTTCTGTAACCACTCCCAGCGGTACACAGTCGGGCGATGTCACCATTAGCTATACCCTGACCGATGCGGAGTCGGATGCTTGCTCAATAGCAGTTCAGTTTAGTGAGGATAGCGGGGAACATTGGGATACTGCTATCGGGGGCACCGGTGGCGATGGAATAACGGGACTAAGTTCTAGTCCAACGGGTGTACCCCACACCTATGTCTGGGACTCCCGTGCTGATGTCAGTTTTTCCAACCAAGAAGATATAAGAATTAAAATCACCCCTAGCGATGCTGCTGAGGGCACAGCAGATGAAACCGAGAACTTTACCGTTAATAACCTGCTTTCTAACGTATATGTTGATGGAGAACTGGGCACCGATGATGTGTACCATGGTACTGGAACAGACGCCGACGCTTTCGCGACCGTCCAGTATGGCATTGATGCCGCTGATGAAGGCGGCACCATCAATGTGGCGGCGGGGACATACACAATCACTTCAGCGATAGATGTGAATAAAGGCGTTACCATAACCGGTAATACCACTACCCCAGCAAATGTGGTAGTGAAGTACAGTCCTGCCAGCACAACTTTGAACGGCTTTGAGATAGGGGCTGCGGATATCACAATACAAGGGTTTAAGATTATTAACTGTTTCAGAGGTGTCCATTTTGGTAGGACTGATGTTACTTCTACAGGATGCACCATAAACAACTGTGTTTTCGACAATATTCATGAAAATGCTATTGGCGAGGTGGCCGCTGAAAACACCACGATTAGCAATAATACGATAACCAATTGTACCCAACAGGCTATAGAGATAAGAGCAAATGAAGCTACCGACCTGGCAAACCGCACCGAGGTAACCGGTAACACAATCTCATCATGCAGTCAGGCATGTATCCAGACCTATCTTGGCAAATATGTATATATTTATGATAACAACATCAGCAGTACTAACGACAAAGGTATAAACATAATAAGACCGAATGCCACGGGAACATCGGACAGAATTCAAGTTATTGGCAATAACATCTCCCAGACAAAATACCCGGGAATTCAGGTTATTGGCGCTCCATATACCTATGTCTACGACAATACGCTGACCCAGTGTAACTATTACGGCGCCGACGGCACCGGTGACTGGGATTACGCTTCCATTCATGTAGCTGATGACACCGGTCCTACTTATAGCCATTACACAGTTATTGACAACAACAACATTAGCAACGGCATCAACGGTGTCCAGATATGGTCGGACAATTGCACTGTTACCAATAACACCATCTACGATATGGGTTTTACCTATAATGACGAGAAGATCGTAAGTGGTCGAACCTATAAGAACTCAGCAATCCTTGTGGGTACCAACTGGGCGTCAAACAACATTGATCCTACAGGAACTACGATAGAAAACAACAGTATTCACGATAATTACTGGGGCCTGTTCCACAGTGCTGACTTGACGAACGGTGTACCTGCCGAGAACAACTACTGGGGCACGATAAACGGTCCAGAGCACGCAGGGAACACCTACAATGTTGGCTCTCAAGGCGATCAGGTTTCCGATAATGTCGCCTATGTGCCGTGGTGGGACGCTTACCCGAGCGGCAGCAGTTGGGGTCCGGTGGAGAACCCAGCCGCCAGCTACTATTCATCGATCCAGGCTGCAGTAGATTCTGCCAGTGCTGGTCATACCATTACCTGCGCCGCAGGGACATATCATGAAACACATGAGCATGGTCCTGGCGGAGGAGTCGCAGTTGACATTCCTTGGTTTGCCGAGGGCGCTGGTGGGCTGACCATTCAGTCAACTGACGGTCCAGAAAACACAGTCATAGATTGTGATATGGGTGGTGATGATGGTTGGGCGGCAGATGGTGTTCAGATAGTTAGCAATGACATAACCTTTACAGGTTTCACTGTTCAGAATGCTTATAATTTGATAAGTCAGGTTTCAGGAAACGATCATATCTTGAGCAACCTTATCCTCACTTATTTTGTGAATTACGGAATTTCAATTCTCGCTGCTAATGACTGTGAATTTAACAATTTAACGATTCATGGTAATGATGTAAGCGACTCCGAAAATAGGACAGTTAAGGGCATTGACATGCAGGAGTATGGTTCTGGTGGCAATAGCAATAACACCTTTGACGATATCATCATATACGACATAGAGACGACAGGAGAGTGGGGTGTTTCCTATGGTATTTACTGGGAAGGTGATGATACAGTTGACCATCCCAGCAACGATAACACCTTTACCAACCTTACGATATATAATATCATTGGCTCCTATTTTGCACGAGGCCTTTACCTTGAAGCAAAAGAGAGCAATGCCATCGAGAATGCCACCTTTTCTGGAGGTAGTGTCTATAATGTAGTCGATTCCGATGACACCACACCAGCTGGTGAGTTATATGCGTGGGGTATTTATATCCGTGGTGGAGTCAATAATGTAAGCATAACTGGGTTCGATGTCACCAACTGCAATAAAGGAATCTATGTCAGCCACAGTACCTATCCACCGTCCCAAAATGTTGACATCCACAACAATAACATCGCAGGGAACACGGAATACGGAGTGCAAGATTACGATGGAGACAATGATGTTGACGCCTCCGCCAACTACTGGGGCGATGCCAGTGGACCAGATGGAGAAGGACCTGGAACAGGTGATGCTGTAAGTGCTAATGTGGACTACTCACACTGGTGGGGTGCGAACTATGTTGGTGATCCTCATACAACAGCTTGGACATGGTACACCAACGACTCCATCCAAGATGCAATCAATGCTGCAAGTGCCACTGTTAGTGATGTCATCAATGTGGTCGCAGGGACGTACAATGTTCCTGAAAATCCTGTTGCTGGTTCTAGGTATAAGAATCATATCTGGATAAACAAACCGTTGTCTCTGATTGGCGAAGACCCGGCGACAACCTTCATCGATGGAGAGAAAAAGACAGCAGGGTTCCAACCCGGTTGGAGTGACCCCGGCCCACGTGGCACAGTCACGATTTCTCCTTTGTATTCGGGAACACCTGGAGCTGTTACGGTGAAAAACTTCACCTTCATAAACGCCACTACCTATGAGCCTTGGAACGAACCCCATGCACTGGTCCTGCTACAAAGTTCCGCCCAATATGGAGGGGACCAAACTATCGAGAACTGTAGGTTCATCGGTAGGGATGAGGCTGTAATGTACGAGTTCCTCTTGACTGCCTGGGGTCTTAGGAATGGCAAACTCGTGGTCAAGGACAACGAGTTTTCGATGGCGGGCGCAGCAATTTGCGAGGAGAAGCCCAGCTCGAATGCGTGTGAAGCCGAAATCACAGGTAACTATATTCACGATGTGGAATTCGGAATATTACTTCACGCTCCGGGTGGCGGCCCAGTGGCTCAGAAACAGCTGATCGTAGGCAATACGCTCGAAGATTGTACAGGAAGCGGAACGGCAATTACGATTGGTAGTGCTGGTACGGGTGAGTTCACTGATGTTGAGATTCATTTCAATAACATCACTGGCAGCGGAGAATACGGAATCAACAACCGCATCTCCAGCATGATCGACGCCACCGACAACTACTGGGGCGCACTCGATGGTCCTGGTCCTGTTGGTACTGGTTCAGGTGATAATGTAAGTGTAAATGTAGATTACGACCCCTGGTTAGGTAAGATAAGTGAAGATAATATCTATATGGAAGGTATTGTTGAACCTCAAAATCAATACTACAACACTGCACCAACTTTTGCTAACTTTGGTTTTTATGCAGAATTAGGATTAAATACCATAGATTTCTCTACAGATGGAACAAACTGGACAAACATAGCATCCTCCATACCCGGACAAAGTTGGTCTGAAGTTGGCTGGACACTTCCCAATTTTGCATCACTTTCTGAAGGTGCACAAACAGTTAGTTTCCGTGCCTATGATGACGATGGTCATCTTGGTGGTGGAGCAGGAGTCTGGGATTGGTCTTTCATCAAACAGACTGTGAATATTCAAGCTGTAACTATTACAGATTTTAGTGATCCTGTTGACACAGGTGGTCATCTTAATGTTGAATTTGAACAAGCAAAGGGTGTAGCACATTATCGTTTATATTATGCAGAAGGATACACTACCTGGCCTGGAGACGGAAGTGCAACAATGGTTGACCCTGCAACTTCACCCTATGATTTGGTTACTACAGATGAAACTAATTATATGGTCAGAGTTTACTGGGTAGATGAAGCTGGTAATCAGAGTACAAATTATGATCAAGCAGGTCCGATGCAGTCTATTAATAATAGTACTGTTTATGTTGGAACATTCAACAATTATGAATTCGGAACAGAGACATATCCTTACGATACTATTGGAGAAGGTATAACAAATTTATCTGATGAAGGAACTGTTAATGTTGCTGCAAGGACATATAATGAGAATGTAACTATCAATAAATCTCTAACCATGAATGGCGCACAACATGGTGTAAATCCTGTTGGAGGACGCACTGGAAGTGAATCCACGATTGATGGAGTGACTACTACTGCTGTTAACATCAGTGCCAGCAATGTCGTTCTTGACGGATTCACAATAACGATTGCAAACAAAGACTCTCTCTCCAAACAGGCAGGAGTTATCATTGCTAACAACACCTCGGGTCTCAACACTGTTACGGTCAAGAACAATATCATTCAGGACATTAGCGATGGTAGTACAGATACTTCTGATAACTGCACATACGGCATACTAACCTGGGGAACTACCAATGGACCCTCAAATATTGACATCCTGAACACCGTTATAGATAGTGTTGAAGAATATAGTATAGCTATCAATGACAAATCTTCTAATGTAACTATTGATGGTAACAGTATAACTAATATGTTTGCTGCCCAGCGTGCTGATGGTCTTCTTGGTGTAGCTATCGGAATTGGTGGTTCATCTCCTGGACCCTCTACGGTTGCAATAACCAATAATACACTGAACACAGGTCTTACCGGTGATGGTAGTACAACGGATGCAGGTGTAGGTATTGGTATGGCATATGCCCAGACAGGTGTTACTGTGACGAACAACGAAATAACAGTTAACTCAGAAGGAATCGCTGTTCAATCAACATCATCAACAATGCCAGTTGTTAATAACAATAGTATCACCAGCAACACTATTTATGGTGTACATAACTATGGCACAACGCTCCTTGTTGCAGAGAACAACTGGTGGGGTAATAATGGCGGACCTGATGCAACAAACAATCCAAATGGTTCTCCAAACAGCGGAGATGGTGGTGGAGATGCTGTCGGTGATTATGTTGACGCAGAACCCTGGATAGGACATCCCGGAACTCCGATTTCACCTACAGAAAACCAAGTTGTAACAAATCCAGTTGTTGACTTTGGGTGGCCTGATGTTGCAGGTGCAACCGGCTATGATATAGAAGTATTTGATATGGGTGGAAATGTTGTAGAATCTGATAACAATCTTATAAGTTCTCAAGTTCAATATACATTACCAACAACAAATGCATCTTATCAATGGCATACACGTGCTTATGTTACTGGAGGTTATAAGGGTGATCCAACCTGGGGTGATATGCATACATTCTTGCTTAATGCCGATTCAAGTACAACCTGGCATGCTGAGTGGACTCCTGGTGGAAAGGGTAAGAGCAAAGGTGACCCTATAGAACTTACTTATAATGGTGTTACTATTACCTTTAATTTCAAAGGAGACAATCCTGATGTATTGGTTGCTGATGGATTTAACTTTGGCGCCAAAAATGGTATTCCTGATTACTTTGATATAATATGTGATTTGCCGGATGGTGAATTTGATGTTGATATAACTATGCCCTTTGATAATACCAGATTTACCGGACATAGTTTACTTGGAATGTATTATGAAAGTGGTAGTGACTGGATAGCATTAGCGACTGGAGTATTAACAACTACTACATTAACAGCAAATACAGACCACTTTACAAACTTCAGCGTGATAGATTCGTCAACTGCCTTTGCATATAATGTACCATATCCTCATACTCCTGATTCATATATGCATTCAGATGAGATATGTGGATTGCTGGAATTGGTTATAACGAATAAAGCAGGATTGACAGACACCATAACTCAGATAAAAGCTCAAGCATATTCTATGTGCTTTCAGGACTATGTTGCAGTCAGTCTATACAATGATGTAGATGATGATGGTGTATTTGAGCCTTATGGAGACGATTCAGGCGGTCAGATTGCAACACAGTCATTAAGCTTAACAGATGAACATACAGAGACGACTACTTTCTCAGGTTTGAATATACCAATTGCAGATCATGCTTCAAAGACAATGTTCGTTGCCTATACACTCAGTCATGCTCCAGAAAGATTACATACATTAGAAGATGTTCAGATTACTGTTCAGGGTATCACAATGACCCATTCAGGAACGAATCTGAGCAATGATGATTTGAATCCATCCGTGTTGAAAACTGTTGATAACTATCCGCCGGTTCTTGGTAATCCGACACCTGGAGATGGAGCGGATGTCTGGATGTCAGCCCTTGCTGATCGTGATTTCGGTATTGAAGCTACAAATATAATTTACAGCACAGAATATGAGAGAGTAGAAACTACATTGCCGACAACACACAAGATGTATATTTATAATCCTGCTACCAGTATGTATTACCGTCCTGATTCACTTGACTGGAATTCTTCACGCTCTGCTTCCTTGATACCTCTTACTAGCTTTATGGATAATGAAGCTTCCGTTTTACTCGACCTTGGTCAGATAGGTGATGACCCGACTTATGGAGTTTCAGATGGTGATGTTCTTTACTATAGATTCTATCCTATCTTTGATATATCTACAAACCAGAATAATTCCAGTTCATATACATTTACAATGGATATGTTAGCTCCGACTATCAGCAATATAGAACATACTGGAGTAGATAATTATTACAGAGCCGGTGAAACTGTAACTATAACATTTGATGTTGCAGATGCTCAATCAGGAGTTGATACTCTTGTTGCTTCCAATCCAACTTTAACCATGAGTGGAGAAACAGCTGGTAGTGCATCCTTTGTTTCTTATGCAAGTGGAACATATACCTATGATTATGTAGTTCCTGCAAGTGGAAAAGGTATTAAAGGTGGAGCTGTTACAGTAACGATCACAGGTTTAAAGGACTTTGTAGATAATGAAACCACGACTGGCAATGTAGCTACAGACCTGTTCTTTGTAGAACGCACGATACCGATAATGAGTGCTATCACCTTTGATGATACAGATGCATATAACTACAACGGTGCGTTCATTAAAGATGGTGATACATTTACATTTACTTCCACAGTAACTGCTGATTATCCATCTGCGAGCGCAAGTGATTATCATGCTATGTTAGATAAGTTTGGATTGGGAGTAGATGTTGTAGCAACCAGTTATGCTGCAGGTGTAGCAACCTGGACAGGAACGATTGGAACTTGTAATCCAGCAAATGCTCAGGACAGTAATTTTGTTCGTGTTTGGTGTTTTGATCTTGCTGGCAATGAATCTCTTGAGCAGAATGATATAATTCCAGCTGATGATTATCCTAATGTCGTTGCAGGAGGACTTACTTCTGATAACACTGACCCAACTGGAAATACTGCTACCCCATATCCAGCAGTAATTACTGATTCATGTTGCACAACTAAATTAGGATTCACTCTGGACATAGTGTTTAATGATGATATGAATCAAAATGTAGATCCGATAATTAGCTTCAATCCTGATGTTTTAACTTCTGGTCCTTTAACCTGGTCTTTTGGAAGCTGGACGAGTTCAACGACTTATACAGCAATCTATGCTGTTACAGATAATAATGAAGAAATTGATGATATTGATGTAATTTTCACAGGTGCAAAGGATAAAGCTGGTAATCTTCAGAGTCCTGACCCACAAACGATAGCTGATGTATTTGATATTGATACGAAGAATCCGACAGTTTCGTTAGTTACATATACTCCTTCAATAATCACGGATGCAGCTGCAGGAACAAAAGCATTTAGTATTACTATTGATTATGATGAGACTATGGATCAGTCAGTAGCTCCCACAGTCACTTTAACAGCCAATAGTACACTGACACCACATGGAGACAGTGGCTGGTTTGATGGTGATACTTATATGGCATGGTATGATGTAGATGCAGCTGGAAATGATCAATTATTAATTGATGTAGACATCACTAATGCAAAGGATTTTGATGGAAATACCCAGAATGCTTACCATGCAGATGATGCATTTGAAATTGATACGAAGAATCCAATCTCCTCCGCGACTTCAGCAACCTACAATACAGGCACAGGCGACATAGATGTTCCATGGACAGCATTTGATGCAAGTGGAATAGCGCGTGTTGTATTATGGGCTCGGAAGGATGCAGGTGGGTATGCAGCAGCTGATACATGTGATACACCTCCAGCAACAGATGGAACCTTCTATTATCCGTTAGCTCCTGCTTCAGCAGAAGGAACTTATGATTTCTATACGATAGCAACAGATGTTCCCGGTAATGTTGAAGATGCTCCCGTTACTCCTGATGCAAGTGAAACAGTTGATGTAGTAGCAACAAAATTCAATATTACGACAACACCTACTTCACCAACAGTTGGTTCAACATTCATCGTAAATGTTGAAGCTGTGAACGCAATTGGATTGCGTGACCTTGATTATACTGCCACAATACTATTTGATTCAAATTATCCTTCTTATGTAACACTACCCAATATGCGAACTATCAGTAATGGTTATGGCACTTATGATAATTGCATGGCAACGACGGAGCTTACGGATCTTGTGATTACAGTATATGATCTTCCAAATGGAGTTCTTGAAAGCACATCAGCTCTAATAACTGTAGGACCTGCTATTATTGCACCTCCCACTGCTTGGGCTGGCACAGATACCATGGCGTTTGATGTTCCTGATGATCAGGGTGGATGGATCTATTTAGATTATACAATGTCTATAAATGATGCATTCCACAGTTCTGCTGAAATACCTTACATTGATTACTATGTAGTTGAGCGTTTCTCAAAGCCGGATATTTTAGATCCCGCTGGTGCATGGCAGGCATTTGCATTTCTTGGTTGTTATAACGCTGGGAGTGATAGTGTAACAGCCCTTCTTGAATCGCCTGCTTCTGATTCTCTTTATCCATATCGTATGGCTGCTGTTTACATTCCAGGTGGTTCAACTTTATTTGGTAATAATGATAGTTCTGAACCAATAGCAATCAATGATCTGTTACGCTCCAAAGGTAGCAATACTCATAATAAGGATTCCAGACTTGCATCAATCACGAAGATGCGTGGAGCAAGGGAATTGTTTAAAGAGCAACTCACTGGTCCAAAGATAGTTTATGCTAAAGATGCAGGAAATCCTAAAGATAGTGGTTATCAATCAGATTGGGCTAACTGTGGAAGCGCTGCAGCAAAGGATGACCTTCCTGCATACGCAGACATGAAGGTATTCCTCGAAGGTCCATATCAAACAGGTGGAACAATGGCTAATGATCTTTACACTGCCGAACTTCTTCCTGTTGGTGCTCCTGCCAATGCTGTTGATGTAATTACAGTAGAACTTAGAACTACAACTACCGGTGCAACTGTTAAAACAGCAGATGCTTACTTGTCAACCGACGGTTATATCATTAGTGCTAATGGTGAAAAGAGCCTCCCATTCTACTACACAACTGGTATTGAATACTACCTTGTTATTCTTCACAGAAACCATCTGGCTATCATGAGTGATGATACTTATAAATTTGGTGATTCTGTAAGCCAGGCACCAAGCATTGACCTGACAACTGTTGGAACTGCCTATCTTAACGGTTTCAAATTAGTTGAACCCGATGTGTATGCTCTGTATACCGGTGATGCCAATGCAGATGGTAATGTTAATACGATGGATTTAAATCATCCTTATTGGAGAGCTCAGACTGGTTCAGCAGGTTACAAATCAGCAGACTTCAATCTTGATAGTCAGGTTAATACGATGGATTTAAATTATCCTTATTGGCGAGCTAATACTGGTAAATCAACAAGCGTTCCGGATCAGACGAAGAACTCAAACAACAACAAAAATGTTCTAAAGGATTCTCGAGATAATGGTAGTAAGGATGATGTTGGAATTACCTTCACCTTTGCCAATGGATATCTTGCTCCAGACAAATCATACTACGAATTTGATGTTATGGCTAAAGCTTCTGCAACAGGAACAAAAATTGGATCAGGTATTGTATATCTTAATTACAGTACTGCAGGATTTGGAGAGAATATTCATGACAATGGTAATGTCACTGTAACAAAAGGAACACTTACAACGACTGAAGGTCCTACACTATATAGCATAATACCTAATGATAATACATCTTCTCGATTTGCTGTTACTTTCGAATATACTAGTGCCACAGGTTGGGGTAATTCTTTACCAACAACACCAACAGATTTAATTCATGTTAAAATTGATATTGTTGATGACAATCAGACTGCCGGGCTTAGTTTTGAGAATAGCTTAATGACAGGTTGTCAATTCTACGATGATAATGTAACTATATACGCTCCAGTTACTGCTACCGATACAGATGATTCCACCTTACCTGTTGAACTTTCCACTTTCACTGCTCAATACCTCGATAAGATCCCCGTCCTTTACTGGGAGACAGAATCTGAAACAGACAACATGGGTTGGTTCGTGTACAGAAACAATGAGGATGATTTCACCAATGCTCAAAAAGTATCGGAATTCCTTGATGGAAATGGTACTACTACTGAGAAGAGCTCATACACCCATGAAGATACAATAGAGGATCCAAAATCTGGTGATGTGTACTACTACTGGTTGGAATCAATAGACTACGGTGGAATTGTACATCGTTATAACAAAGTAGCTCAGCTCACAATTCCTGATCAGATTGATCCTGGCAGCGGTCAGATACCTCGACCTGAGATATTCGGTTTGTTTCAGAATGTACCCAATCCCTTCGTGAATGGTACAAGGATTTCCTTTAATCTACATCAAACAGCACAGGTTGAACTGAAGATATACAACATCAAGGGTGAGCTTGTTAAAGATCTATATTCTGGCATTTCAGATTACAAATCATTACAATGGAATGGCACAGATGATACAGGAAAACAGCTCTCTCCAGGAATCTATTTGTATAACCTGACTGTGAACGGTAAATCTCAAGAAATTAAGAAACTCATTTTGATGAGATAATGTGTTAATAATATTAAACTCCCGGGTCCACCAACTGGCGGACCCGGGTTTCTTTTTAACTAATATGAAAAAACTTTTTGTTTTAATTTGTATGATACTTTTCATAAGTATTTGTTATGCTCAAGTTGAAGATATAGGTATTACTTTCACATTTGCTAATGGAGAGATAACTGCGGGTGGTACAAATGGATATTATGAATTTGATGTGATGGCTAATGCTTCTGCAACAGGAACAAAAATTGGAACAGGTATTGTATATATTAATTACAGTACTGCAGGATTTGGAGAGAACATTTATGGCAGTAGTAAAGTAACTGTAACAAAAGGAACACTTACATCGAATCCAGGTGCTCCATTATATCTCTTATTACCTAATGATAATACATCTTCTCGATTCGCTGTTACTTTCGAATATACTAGTGCCACAGGTTGGGGTAATTCTTTACCAACAACACCAACAGATTTAATTCATTTAAAGATAGAAATTGCAGATCCATCAGAAACTTCCGGGCTTAGTTTTGAGAATAGCTTAATGACAGGTTGTCAATTTTACGATGATAATGCAACTAAATACGCTCCAGTTATTGCAACTGATACTGATAATACAAGCCTTCCTGTTAACCAACAGGAATTAGAACAGACCAAATTCGGCATTTTACAGAACACCCCCAATCCATTTGGTTCAAGTTCATCCTCAACTCAGCTTCATATCATCGCTCCCTCCCAGGGTACAATCAAATTGAATGTGTATAATATTAAAGGGCAGCTTGTAAACACGCTATATAATAATGTTGTCCAAAAAAATCAGGATATTCAGCTTTCATGGAATGGTAAAGATTCCCGGGGCAACGATCTGTCCTCAGGTATTTACCTTTACCAACTCCTTATTGAGAATAAACTATTCGAAACAAAAAAAGTTGTTATAATCAGATAATTCAATTTTTTTTTTTAAAAAAGAAGGGCTCACAGATTTTGTGAGCCTTTTATTATATTTGGACACTACTGTCCTGTTATAAGTCCAACAAAATCAGCCAGTTAGGGCCATGGTGTTGTCAATTTCTGTAATTGGATTCTGTAAGTAGTTGTAAAATAGACACTTTTTCAAAAAAAAAACATTTTAAATTGAAAATTCTCCGTTCTCCATCTTCTATTCTCCTTATGCATCCTTGTAAAATTCCCATTTGTCCATGTCTTTCTCTTTTTTTTTTACATTGTGTTTTTTCAAACCTCATAAATTAGGTTTATTTTTGTTTAATCATTTATTTTATTCCCTTCCCTAATTGTCAATTTTTTAATTATTTGCTTAAATTATTCTTTTTCTTTTTCCCTTTTCGTGTTTTTCGCCTACCTCGGCGTAATGTAATGAAGACGGGTGGTTATATTTTTTTTCTTGACATCATTTATCATAATAACCTTTTATTTAAATGCTCATAATTCCCTCCTTGATGGATTATTGATTGGACCCCAAAACCCAATCAGATCCATCGCTCAGTTTACAACTCATATTGGAAATTCGGGTGAAAGTTCTTACGAGCTTTCTCCCGTTATTATTTTAATAAACTTCTCTATATAATAAAAAATGCTCCACGCTGCCTAACCGTTCAGCAGTTCCGCATTTTAGTCGCTCGGTCGGATAGGAAAGGGTATGTGCTATTCTTTTAGTCTGTTATCTCTTTTATACATCGCACTCTTTGCCCCCTTTTCCCCTTTTCCCCAGACCCCCTTTTACACCCCTTTTAACACCCCCACTGCTTCGTCGCCCCGCTCTTGCCATCAGTATAATGTTTATCTATGTATCCATTTTGGTTTTCTTACAATTATTCTTTATTTATCAGTTTCATTTACTGTCATCCTGAGCTTGTCGAAGGGGCTATCGAATGGGTTGTCGCACTTCGAGAACCTCAGTGTGACAGTACTCGTAACTATTATGTCTATCCTTTATTTTTTGTATTTATTTACCCAATATTCTGTGAGTTTATTTGAAAGTGCCACTACTCTGAAAAAATTTGGGGGTATGCAAGGAATACTCTATTAAACTTGACACAATATTCCACCCTAAAAAATTCGTTATATTCAATAAATCAAAGATAGTTATGAAAGCATATTTTAATTATTCTCGGAGGTATTAAATGGCAGTGCCAAAGCAGAAAAGATCGAAATCCAAAAGCCGTAAACGGAGAACGCATTATAAAGCAAAGGTTGAACCGATAGTCAAATGCAATAATTGCGGAGAAACCATGCGTCCTCACTTTGCATGCCCTCATTGCGGTTTTTATAGAGGTAAGAAAGTAATAACAGTTTCAGAATAAATTTATGAGAATTGCAGTTGATGCATTCGGGAGCGATAAAGCTCCATTTCCAGAAGTCGAAGGAGCAGTATCAGCTATTAATAATAAATGCTGTTCCAAGGTTTTTCTGGTCGGGAAAAAAGAAACTCTTTCCAAAGCTCTGGAAAAATATTATTATCCCAAACAGGCGATCAAAGTTATTGATGCAACTGAGGTAATTGATACTTCTGAAAAACCGGTAGCTGAGCTTCGAAAAAAAGTAGATTCATCATTGAGAAAAGCGCTGAATCTCGTTAAAGAAGGTCAAGCTGATGCGCTGGTAAGTGCTGGTTCGACAGGTGCAGTTATGGCTGCATCCCTACTTTATTTTGGAAGGATAAAGGGAGTTTTAAGACCAGCTCTTGCAATCTCTCTTCCAACTATAAAAGAGCCCGAAATATTGCTGGATGTTGGCGCAAATGTTGATTGCACCTCAGAAAATCTTGTGCAATTTGCAGAAATGGGAAGTATTTACTCAGCATACTTTCAAAAGAAAGAGCAGCCACGCATAGCTCTCATAAATATTGGTGAAGAAAGCAAAAAAGGGAATGAAGTTACTATTGAAGCTTATGCAAAACTTCAACAACTCAAATCCATAAATTTTGTCGGCAATATTGAGGGTAAAGATATTCTAAAAGGAGCAGCAGACGTTATTATCTCAGATGGTTTCATCGGAAATATTATGCTCAAGACAGTTGAAGGCGTCGCATTTTCTCTTTTTGAAATCCTGAAGCAGGAATTTGAGCATGACTGGATCGCAAAGATCGGTGCAATATTATCTTATCCTGCATACAGACATCTGAAAAAAAAATTGGATTACTCCGAATATGGGGGAGGATTTTTACTCGGCGTAAATGAAATTTCGATCATCGCTCATGGACGCTCTAATGCGAAAGCAATTTCCAATGCTATTAAATTTGCAAGTTTTTCTAAAAAATCTAAGTTTTTGAGTCACATTAAAAACTACTATCAGCAAAAGATGGAGACCAAAGGTGAGTGATATCAGAGTTAAAATTGATGGGGTTGCTATGGCTGCTCCAGATAAAATCCTTACTAATAAGGACTTAGAAAGAATTGTTGACACATCTGATGAATGGATTCGTACTCGCACAGGAATGGTTGAACGAAGAATATCTGATGAGCACACTGCCGCTTCTGATATTGTCCTCAAAGCTTGCGAAAAACTTTTTAAAAAATCTTCTATTCGTACAAGAGATATCGACCTTATAATTGTTGCGACTGTAACTCCTGATCATCCATTTCCTTCTACAGCGTGTATATTACAAACCAAACTAGGCATTCCTCATTGTCCAGCTTTTGATATTTCTGCAGGATGTACTGGATTTATTTATGCCATAACAATTGCAAAGCAGTTTATAGAGAATGGATCTGCGACAAATGCACTTGTTATAGGAGTAGAACTACTTACAAAGATCACTAATTGGACCGATAGAAACACCTGTGTGCTTTTTGGCGACGGAGCCGGTGCTGCGATAGTTACTCAAGCAAATAAAGGTGAAATCTCGGAAATCATAGATACGTATATTTCTTCCGATGGACGTTATGGGGATCTACTCATTATGAGAGGTGGCGGTTCTCGCAACCCGACATCAAAAGAAACTGTAGAACAAAATATGCACACTTTGTATATGGAAGGAAATAAGATATTCAAGATAGCAGTCAAATCCATGGGTGATGCAGCTGTAAGGATACTTGAGAGAAATGGATTCACCGGTGACGATGTTGATTGGCTCATTCCTCATCAGGCAAATCTGCGCATCATCGATGCAACAGCAAAACGAATCCATCTTCTTCCTCAGAAAGTCATCATAAATATAGAAAAATACGGTAATACATCCTCAGCCAGCATTCCACTTGCCTTTGCAGAAGCAATAGAAGACGGGCGTGTTCGTCGTGGAGATCTTATTGTCCTCGATGCTTTTGGAGCTGGACTTACTTGGGGAAGCGTACTATTGAGGTATTAATGATCAAGAAGAATTTTGCTTTTGTTTTTCCCGGACAGGGTGCTCAATATGTTGGAATGGCTGAAGAATTCTATGAGCTTCCTGAATATAAACATTTTTTTGAAGAAGCGAACGAACGGATAGGGTATGATCTTACAGATATTATGTTTGAAGGTCCTGAGGATGAGTTAAAGAAAACTCACAATACTCAGCCGGCAATTCTGCTTCATAGTGTGGTAGCTTATAATTATTTCAAAGATCACATTGACGTTGTTCCTGCTTTTACAGCCGGGCACTCCTTAGGAGAATTTTCCGCACTCGTTGCTGCTGGCTCTCTCGATTGGCTCGATGCACTTTATCTGGTACATAAACGTGGTGATTTCATGATCGAAGCAAGCAGGGGAATACCTTTTAAAATGGCAGCTATCCTTGGACTCGATGCAGATATCATTATTGATTTTTGCGATAACATCACTGGAGTTGTTGTTGCAGCAAACTTCAACACGCCTGTTCAGACTGTGATCAGCGGAGAGAACAAAGCAGTAGCTGAAGTGATGGACAAATGTACTGAAGCCGGTGCGAGACGAGTAGTCGAACTTGTTGTTGGTGGCGCATTTCATTCACCCCTCATACATAAATCAGCAGAATGGCTCAATGAAGAGATGAAAAAATGCAATTTTTCTGATGCATTTATACCGGTTATTCCCAATTATACTGCAAAACCAGAAAAACTTAAAAATGAAATAATTGACAATTTAACACAGCAAATTATTTCTCCTGTCCAATGGGTGAGATCAGTTGAATATATGTGTAAAAATGGTATCGATACTTTTATTGAATTCGGTCCAGGACGTGTTGTGTCGGGCATGATCAAAGCTATAAATAAAGACACAAACAGATACACGATCAACACCCTTGAGGATGCAGAAAAAGTCATTACTGCATTTAAAAATATTTAGGAAGAACACATGAATCGATTTGATAGAAAAGTTGTACTCATCACCGGTAGTGCTCGTGGTATTGGGAAAAGCATTGCACGTCTCTTTGCCGAACAGGGAGCGCAGGTCGTGATCGCTGACATACTTCAAGAGAAGATCGATGCAACTGTTCATGAATTTACTTCGAAGGGTTTGAAAGCTGTTGGTTCACAATGCAATATTACTTCCGAAGAAGAAGTCGAAAATTTCATGAAGGATATATATAAGCAGTTCGGCTCAATAGATATTCTGGTAAATAACGCAGGAATTACTGCGGACAACCTGATAATTCGCATGAAAAAGAATGACTGGGACAAAGTTCTTAACGTAAATCTGACAGGCACCTTCATCTGTACGCAAAAAGCAGCTAGATATATGATGAAACAACGACATGGAAAGATCGTGAATGTTTCCTCTGTGATCGGTTTTATCGGCAATGCGGGACAGGCAAACTATGCTGCAACAAAGGGTGGTATCATCGCTTTTACAAAATCTGTTGCAAAGGAGCTTGCATCCAGAAATATCAATGTGAATGCAGTAGCTCCCGGTTTTATCCGTACAGCTATGACAGATGCTCTTCCCGAAGAGATTCAACAAAAATATCTTGAAAACATTTCAATGAAACGTTTCGGTACGCCAGAGGATGTGGGTAAACTCGTACTTTTCCTCAGTAGCGAAGATGCAGATTATATAACAGGTCAAACAATAATAATAGATGGTGGAATGATATAAAAAGAAACCTTAAATCAAAGGAGAAAACAATGGACGAAAGCATCAAAGAAAAAGTCAAAGGAATCATCGCAACACAATTGGGTGCGACCGAAACTGAAATAACAGTAGAAGCACGCTTTATTGAAGATCTTGGTGCAGATTCTCTTGATACTGTCGAGTTAATCATGCAGTTTGAAGAAGAATTCGATATTGAAATTCCAGATGAAGACGCAGAAAAGCTTACCACAGTTGGAACTGCTATGGAATATCTCGAAAAAAAATTAAACGAATAATCCATAACCCCACATACTGGTAAAACGGTGTGTGGGGTACATTCCATCAGCCAGCTGGCGGAAAGGACACTATTCCATGAAGTTAAAAAGAGTAGTTGTAACTGGTCTTGGTACAATAAATCCCCTCGGTTTGAACGTTGAAGATACTTGGAAAAATCTTTGCGAAGGGAAATCGGGTATTGCTCGTGTTACTAATTTTGATGTAGAGGACGTTGCTTCTAAGATCGCAGGTCAGGTCAATAACTTCGATCCACTTGATTATATCGAACACAAAGAAGCAAAAAGAATGGATCGTTACTGCCAATTTGCCATTGCTTCAGCAACTCAAGCAATTGAGGATTCAGGCATCATTGGGCAGATCGATCCTGATAAATTAGGTGTTATTTCTGGAACCGGTATTGGTGGAATTCAAACTTTTGAACAGCAAACGAAAGTCTTTCTTACACGTGGACCGAGAAGGGTAAGTCCCTTCTTTATACCTATGATGATATCGAATATAGCTGCTGGTAGTATTGCTATTAAGTATAATGCGCGTAGCATAAATTTCAATGTCACTTCAGCATGTACTTCCAGTGCAAACGCTATTGGAGAGTCATACAGAGCAATTAAATACGGCGCTGCAGATGCAGTGATAGCTGTTGGTTCAGAAGCAGCAGTTACACGGTTTACTCTTTCCGGCTTTTCTGTGATGCGAGCACTTTCCACACGTAATGATTCACCTGAAACAGCCAGCAGACCCTTTGACAAAGAGCGAGACGGATTTGTCCTTTCAGAAGGAGCAGCAGCTCTGATATTGGAAGAATATGAACATGCAATAGCCAGAGGTGCAAAGATATACGGAGAAATGGTTGGTTACGGTGCAACCTGTGACGCCTTCCACATCACCATGCCTTCCCAAGGCGGAGAAGGTGGTGCACATTCTATACAAAATGCAATCAATGATGCGGGAATTTCTCCAGAAGATGTGCAGTACATTAATGCCCACGGTACGTCAACTCCACTTAATGATAAGGGTGAGACTAAGGCAATTAAAACTGTTTTTGGTGACTACGCATACAAGTTGAAAGTAAACTCCAGCAAATCAATGCTCGGTCACGGGCTTGGAGCTGCCGGTGCATTGGAATCAATTATTGTTGTAAAATCCATTCAAGACCAAAAGATACATCCCACCATAAATCTCACTACTCCTGATCCTGAATGTGACCTTGATTATAATCCCAAAGGAACCATTCCTTTGGCAATAGAGCACGCTATCTCAAACTCATTTGGATTCGGTGGTCACAACGCGACACTGGTTTTCAAGCGATATGATGATTGAGCATGATAAGATTGTTCTTCATTCTAAAGCTGACCCCCAAAAAATCGAAAAGTGGAGGGAATCACTTCCGCAATTAGAGGCAAAGCTTAACTATTTTTTCAAAAATACTGACCTTCTAGAAGCAGCGCTTATTCATAAATCCATCTATGATCAAGAAAGCGACCATTCTATTGCCGAAAGATTGGAATATCTTGGGGACTCAGTTCTTGAATTAGCCATCACAGAATATCTATTCAAAACCTTTCATGATAAAGATGAAGGATTCCTCACAAAAAAGCGCTCGAAAATAATCAGCAAGGTTTATTTGAACAAAAAAGCCGGTGAGATTGGATTAACAAAATACATCCTCGTAAAGGAAGATGAGATCAATCTTAATCGCCCAAAACGTTCATCACTAACTGCCGACACTATGGAATCACTCTTTGGCGCGATATTTCTGGATAGCTCTTATTTAGAAGCAAAATATGTAATACAAAATCTCATTCTATCTAATTTTGATGAACTGATCTCGCATACAGATCTTCAGAATTACAAAAGCATCCTGCAGGAATTCTCTCATACCGAATTTGCCGAAAATCCAGTCTATAAGATAATAAAAGAAGCCGGACCCGAACATAAAAAAAAATTCTACTCAAAGGTTTCGGTAGGTACAAAGTACTCATCGAGAGGTAGCGGGAAATCTAAAAAAGCTGCTGAACAAAAAGCAGCCCGAAATCTTCTTAAGAAATTTCAAAATAAACCGAACAAATGAACCTCCTGGCAACACTTCTCATCATTCTTTCCGGAATCATCATCTTCTTTTATTATAGATTCACAAATCCACCGATAAAAAACAGCTTAAAACTTATTCTCGGAATATTAAGATTCTTATTTTTTACGATTGTGATCTTGCTCATTTTTAATCCGATACTCCATTTTTCACGCACAAAAAAAGCTCCTCCAATCACAATCATATTGGTTGACTCCAGTGCGAGTATGCTCCAACCACTGAATTCTGACGAAAGTAAATCACAAGCAGCAACTCGCTGGGAACAAGAGCTAAATGCTTATCTTGATGAGCAAAATATTCTTCACGCAAAAATTTCCTTTAGTAACGGTTTGCAACAGGATTCTACAACTACTGATATTTTCCTGGCATTAAAGGAACTCCAGGATGATCAAATATTTTCAAATATCTCTGATGTGATCCTAATTTCTGATGGACTGCAGCACAATAACAATTCATATCCTTATATTGACGAACTTCAATTTTCTGTTTTCCCGATTCTTTTAGGTGAAGATGTGGAAATGATCGATGTTTCACTCGATGAAGTTCGAGTAAATAATCCTGTATATTTGAATACGGAAACTGAAGTATCTTTCCGAATTTCAGGACTTCCTAAAGAAACACCATTTACATTATCCATATACAACGAAAATGACAGGTTGCTTGAGAAAAAATTGGTCACAAAAAACGATAATCAAAGACAATTTTCTCTTCCATTTACTCCTTCTATACTGGGTTATCAAAAGCTATTTGCACAGGTTCAATTGCAGGACGAAGAGGAATATACTCTGGATAATAACAGAAGAGAATTTCTTGTAAGTGTGGTAAAGGATAAAGTACAATTCACGTTGATAACATCTTCAGTAAATTGGGATATAACCTTTATTCATAGGTCATTGTTGAAAAATGAGCGATTCGAAATCTCGCTGCTTGTGCAAAGAAAAGAAGGATATTTTCAGGATAATGAACTAGCTTCTCCGCTTGAAAAACTTGCTGAAACTGATGTGCTCATCTTGCACAATTCGGATAAATTCAATTTTGATAAAGCAACCTTTAGCGCAATTGAAAATTTTGTTTCTCGTGGCGGGAACATTCTATATCTTGGAAAGATTGATCCCGAACTTAGCAGCATCCTTCCTTTACAAACCACGAGATTCCGGGAAACAGTACAGGCGACCATCATACCGACAGCGGTGATGGGTAATTACCAAACTTTTTTAGTCAACCGAGATGAAGCTCCTGCATCATTCTGGAATGCACTCCCACCGATCACCACCTATTTTTATGAGAAAAAACCGCAAACCGAGATCATTGCTCAAGCAGACATTCTTTCTGAAAATCCGGTTATCGCATTTTCATCATATCTGCAAGGTCATATCCTGCAGTGGTCGGGTTATGATTTCTTCAGGTGGAAAATGTGGGAAAAGCCCGACAAGCCATGGTTTGATACATTTATTATAAATATTGCTCAATGGTTACTAAATGCAGATATCTCACAAAGATTTTTATGTTCATCTGATAAAATGGACTATCTTGAGGGAGAGCCCGTCGAATTTTCCGCCCACCTTTTTGATGAAAAAATGAATCTTGTGAATGGACAGGATATCAAATTAACCATCCTTCAAAACGATACTCTTGTTGTAGAAAAATTCTTTCTTGAAAAAGATAATTCGTATATAGCTCATGTCGGGGATTTTGAAGGCGGGGAATATACTTATTCTGCCGAAACAAAACTTGGAAAAAACATTTATAAGGATGAAGGAAAATTCCTCATAGAAAAACTCACATTGGAACAGAGCACACAGGGAATACAAAAAGCATATTTGCAGTATATTGCTTCAAAAACAAATGGAGAAATGCTCATCTCTCCAGAGGATTTTGAAAAAGTGTTGAGAGTTCAGCGTGAGTTCAAAATCATAAAAACATCTCGAGATATCGAGTTATGGAAAAAGTGGTATCTTGCTGTGATTGCGATACTTCTAATCGCAACTGAGCTTTTCTTCAGAAAAAAGAAAGGATTACTATGAGACAGTGTAACCATGCTGACGCAGTCAAGCGTATGAACAGACCATCCAGACTTGCTCTTGCTGTTTCCAAACCAAAAGATGGACCCGCGAACATCATCACGCTGGGATGGTTTATGAGGACTTCTATCAAGCCGCCTATGTTCGCAATTTCTGTCGGCTTGACCCGATATTCTCATGAAATATTAGCAGAGAATCGTAACTTTGTACTTGCAGTTCCATCAATAAATATGGCTGAACAGACCATGCAATGCGGAATGCAGTCAGGTCGGGATATTGATAAGATCAAAGAGTTCAACATAAAAACCAGCAGAGGGAAACTCACATCAATACCGATACTTACGGATGCGGTTGCCAATTTTGAATGCAAAACCATCACACAGGTTCGAAGTGGAGATCATACAATTTTTGTCGGTGAGGTGAAGTACTCCTGGCAGAATGATGATGAAGATATTGAGCAGCTTTTTACTATTCCTGTAATGGATGATAAATTTATTGAACTGATACGCAAAGGCGATTTTGCTTTTGGATACATAAAAAAAATAACGGAGCAAATATGATCATGAAATATTTAGGGAAAGAGCCCAAAATCGGGAAAGAAGTTTTTATTGCAGAAGGAGCAAAAGTTATCGGTGATGTTACTCTCGGAGATCATGCAAGTGTGTGGTTCAATGCGGTCGTACGAGGAGATGTGAACTACATCAAAATTGGTGAAAATACAAACATTCAGGATAATTCGGTTCTGCACGTCACGACATCGACAGCGCCGCTTAACATCGGTAAAAATGTCACGATCGGACATAATGTCATACTTCACGGCTGCACAATTGAGGACAATTGCATGATCGGGAGCGGTGCGATCATCTGGGATGGTGCTGTGATTGAAGAGGGCTCTATCGTTGGTGCCGGTGCAGTAGTGCTGGCAGACTTCAAGGCACCTGCCCGTTCACTCATACTCGGCACTCCTGCAAAGCTCAAAAAAGAAGTTCCTGTCGAACAATGCAACAAAATTATTGTCTTAGCAGAGCATTATGCGCAATATGCTCAAAATTATTTAAAGGACAGGTAAAATTTATGGAAACCCGTACAGTAGCTATAATCGGCGGGGGACCCGGAGGATATGTTACTGCGATACGTCTTCAGCAATACGGAATTGATGCTGTGGTTTTTGAAAAGGAACGTCTTGGCGGCGTTTGTCTTAATTGGGGATGCATTCCCACAAAGACGCTTGTAAA
Organism: Candidatus Cloacimonadota bacterium; assembly: GCA_030613025.1. Classification (GTDB taxonomy): domain Bacteria; phylum Cloacimonadota; class Cloacimonadia; order JGIOTU-2; family JGIOTU-2; genus Celaenobacter. The sequence continues at coordinate 2,288 of JAUWMT010000036.1, read as the reverse complement.
AGTTGCCGACCTTTTTTCAGTATTACATCACGTTGAAGAGTTCGGTCTATCATTAGAAAATCCAACCTATGATTACCCGAAGATTTACGAGAGAAAGAATCATGTTGTCGAGAAACTGGTTTCAGGATTGGAATTCTTATTCAAAAAACGCCAAATTCCTGTTATAAATGAAACTGTGAAGACATTAGTGAAGAATGATGACTCCTATCTCATCTCAACAGAAAACTCAACAATACAAGCATCTTACGTGATAATAGCAACCGGCTCAAAACCAAAAGAGCTTCCAAATTTTAACATCGATGGTAAGAATATCCTCTCCTCAAGAGATATACTGAAATTACAAAACTTACCTGAACGTCTGGTTGTGGTTGGCGGTGGTGTGATCGGCTGTGAATTTGCTTCCATCTTTGCTCAACTGGGTGTGGAAGTTCAGATCGTTGAATTTCTACCACAACTCATAAGCACAGAAGATGAGGAAATATCCAAACGATTGGCAATGGCATTGAAAAAAAGTGGTATCAAAATCCACCTGAAAACTGCAGTTGAAAGCTGGAAAAATGAAAACAATGAGTTAAAATTAGCACTTTCTAATGGCAAAGAAATCACCACTGATAAAGTTCTTCTTAGCGTCGGAAGAACTCCTGTATTCGATATTGAATGTGAGAATTTTCATATCGATATAGAAAAGGATGCGATCGCAATAAATAATAATTTTGAAACCAATCAGCACAATCTTTTTGCGATAGGGGATGTAACCGCAAAAATGCAGCTTGCTCATACAGCCAGTAAACAAGGACTTCTTACAGCAGAGATCATTAAAAATAGAGTCGAAGGCAGTGAATCCAAGATCGAGGAGCTTCGTTACGAAAATATTCCTCGATGCACATTTACAAATCCTGAAATCGGTTCTGTTGGTCTTACTGAAGCTCAGGCAAAAGAGAAATACGATAATATATTAGTTGGGAAATTTCCTTTCTCTGCAAATGGTAAAGCTCTTGGTTTGGGAAATGTTTTTGGATTTGTTAAAACTATTGCAGATAAAAAAAGCAGCAAACTTCTTGGAATGCATATTATCGGACCTCAGGCAACAGAACTCATTGCAGAAGGCGGTATCATTATTCAGTCTGGAATGAAGCTTGATGAAGCACTCAAGATCGTTTTTGCGCATCCCACACTTTCCGAAGCTGTTGCCGAATCCATTGAAGATCTGGAGAAGATGTCGATTCATAGTATGTAGAACAAGTCAATTGTGAAATGACATTAACTGAATTTTAATCATATTTGAAACCTCATCCAAACCTTCTCCTATTTGAGGAGAAGGCAATATGGTAGGTTAAAATTCACTTGCCATTTCTGATTGAAGCTTTACAAGAAAGTAGGAGCTAAACCTGTGAATAATTACTCTTTTATCAACAATGTGCCGGATCATCTACAGTTACAGGACGAAGTAACAACATCTCTCTGGCCCGAATTCATGATGCACGATCCTGTTGCAAACAAGTATTGGCCATCTCTTTTTGAGTTTTTCCCCGAATTCCAGATTTCCTTGGTCATCGATAATGAAATCGTTGGGATTGCGAATAGTATTCCTTTTCATTGGGATAGAGCTGTTAATGATCTACCTGAAGAGGGTTGGGACTGGGTGCTTAAAACTGGAGTTGAGAATTACAAAAAAGACATCAAACCCAATGCCTTAAATGGCTTGCAGATCTCTGTTAAGAAGGATTTTCAGGGAAAGGGATTTAGTTCTATAATTGTAAACGAACTGATAAGAATTTCGAGGATAAATAATTTTTCATTTCTTGCGATCCCGGTACGTCCCAGCTTGAAAAGCAAATATCCTCTAACTTCGATCGATGAGTATATCACATGGCAAAGAGGGGATGGGCTTCCTTTTGATCCCTGGCTTCGGGTTCATGTAAAAAACGGCGGAAAGATCATAAAACCCTGTCATAAAGCAATGTATATTCCCGGCACTATCAAAGAATGGGAAGAATGGACTGGTCTGAAGTTCTTTCAATCGGGGAAATATATTGTTAAAGGTGCATTGAATCCAATATTGATCAATAAAGACATGAATTTGGGAGAATACATTGAACCCAATGTGTGGATAATTCATGAGATTGAGCATTAATTACTCGTTTAATTAGGGGCTGTCCCATAACCTCAATAATATTTACAATAAATATGGTATTAGTTATCTTTAGCACATGATAAAATTTAGAGCTTACAGTCAGGATCAGGGATTGGCGTTGCCACCCTATTTGGATGAGTTAATAGAAAAGCAT
>JAUWMT010000013.1 GCA_030613025.1 Candidatus Cloacimonadota bacterium | reverse complement strand
GGAGATCTTATTTTTTTCCATTTTCGAAACTCTCCTCTCTTTCATTATCATTCGACATTCAATTTTTATATAATTTTTTTAAGAACACCGAACATCGATTGAAGATTTTTGATTGCAGATTGCAGATTTTGCCATCTTCTCAAATCTCAAATCGTTAATCATCATTCAATATTAACCCTGTGAAATAGCAAAGCTAAATCTTCAATTTATTTCACAGGATGAAATACTGTCTTTACTTAATTTCTATTTATCCAACTTAAAGAAAATTGCATAACTTCTTGACAGATATTTCTTAGAAAAGTACTTAAATACTTAACACATCACGGGGGCGTGAAATGAGTAGTAAGAAATATGTTTTAGTATTGTTTGCTGTTGTGTTTATCGCAGCAAATGTGTATGGGTACGACACAAACAGGGATTTACCAGCGCCAAATAACTTTCATGCAGACATAGGACAGTACGGTGTTGAACTTACATGGGAGGAACCCGATTCCAGTAGTAACACATTATTAGGTTATTATCTTTATAGGTTCGATATAGGAAAATTGTCTTTTTTTGAAAATATTCCTATAATGCCTTATTTCGATTTCATGGTTAATCGACTAGAATATTACACTTACTATGCTACAGCATTATATGAAGAAGGTGAATCAGCCCCTTCAATGACAGATTCATCTTATGCAAATATCCCTTCTGGTTGGTATCATGAATTGTTTTATATTGACTGGAATAGTTCAGGATGGCATCAAGTACCACCAGATGGAAATTGGGGGTGGTCACCTGGGTGTGCATATCTATATTGGTCTCCAATAGTATTAAATTATGACATGGCGTTATTTTCACCTGAGTTTGGTTCAGGAAATTGGTTTTATGATAAAATAATATTTAACATGTATATTGATGATTATATTGCTGATACTGCCGAGATGATGGAGATTTGGATTATGCATGACGATGAAGAGACAATGATATTTCAATGGGATCTCGATGAGCATGATGATTGGGGAGTGTCAGGTGGAAGTTATTTTGAATTTGATGAAATGGAACAGTTCAACGATCAAACCGTGAGTTTAAAGTTTAGAAGCTATGGCGGTACAACATTCAATTATAATTATTGGTATATTTATGATATACTTTTTGGAATATATCCGGGATTTGGGAAATTAGAAGGATATGTTTTTGATGATAACGGAGAACCTATTCAAGAAGCACGTGTGAGTGCTGAGCAAAAATATCCTTATAGTAAATATTATAATGTTTTAACAAGCAGTGATGGAAGCTATTATATTGAACCAATGCTTCGAGGACATTATGATCTTAAATTCTATGCACCCGGTTATTCTTCTGTATATTTAGAGGATGTAAAAATTCAGCATGATAGCACTTCATACTTTACAGTCTATCTTGGTGTTCCAACTATGAGTATCTCACCTTCGGAAATTAATGATTCAATTCAAATTGGAGCAATAGATTCAACTATGATTTCAATAGAAAATACCGGTACTGGTGCTTTAGAGTGGAGTGCATCTTTTCAAAACTTTTCTCCTTCAGATGACACAACATGGATTGCACTTAGTGATTCACAGGGAATTGTACCTTCAGAAGATATCGAAGATATTTATGTTACCTTTGACGCGACCGATGATTCTGTGAACCAAGTACATACATGTGATTTAATATTCGAATCTTATCCTGATATCGGGACTATTCAGATTCCAGTAACATTAACTGTAACTGGATATTCTGTAGATGATGAATATGAAGAATCTATATACTTATTAAGCACTCATCCAAATCCTTTCAGTAATTCAACCACAATTTCATACAATAAAACCATGAGCTCAATAGAATTAGCTCAAATTAGAATTTATAATATTAAGGGACAACTGGTAAAGCAATTCAAAATTCAAAATTTAAAATTAAAAATTAATGAAGTAGTTTGGGATGGAAAAGATGAAGATGGGTGTAACGTTGCGCAGGGAATCTATTTCTACAAATGTACTATCAAAGATAAAAATATAATTGGGAAAATGATAAAAATTAAATAGGAGATATTATGCAGAAACAAATTTTTATATTAACAGCATTATTTTTTTGTGTAAGCGTGCTCTATGCGCAGGTAAACTTTCAGTATAATTTTACCATCGATATACCAGCTTCCTCACAATATTTTAAAATTATCCAACTATTTGATTATGACAATGATGGTAATGAAGAAGTTATTGCGCGTTATTGGGATGGAAATTTGCATCTCATGCAAATCATCGTATCTGACCAAAGTGGGACTATTATTGATACAATATCAGTTGATGATTGGTTTGATGAACAGTATGATAAATTTTATCTTATAAAAAAGGAAGGATTGAACTATTTGTTAAGAGCTAAAATCGATTGGGATTTCTATTTCATTTACTTGAATTTTTTTATAATTGATTGTGAGAGCTTGTCTGTAATTGATTCTGTTGTTATATATCCAATTGGTAGTCCATTACGTGAAGTAAATCTAATAGATACATATAATAGGAATGGAGAGAGAGTATACCTTGTGGGTGCAATGGAAATGAGTTTAATGAAGGAAGATTCAGAGGAAAATTATTTATATAAAATAATTGAAGATAATGACACTCTATCTTATGTGGACTACTTCAGCGATTGTGGAATCACTAATACTCATCCAAATGACAGCACATTACTCTCAATAGGAAGGCATTCTTATGCGACTGTTGGATCAAATGGTTTTACTGTGTATTGTTATTATTACCTGCAAAAAATATCAAAAGATGCACCTTTCAATCAAAGTCAGCTTCATTCAACAAGCGGAACTGTTCAATGGGAGTTTAAATCAAGTGCTACATACAATCATTATCCAGAGAACTACGATATTATAACTCAAAACTGTCAGGATAATTCTACGCAGGTTTTGCAATATCGTAAAATTGATACTGACAACGGAAATTCAGTACATTTCCGAGCTTTTGAGATTGAGAACTGGCAGGGATTGTGGTCGAGAGACGACACTGAAATCGGATTGGGAGATATTACTGCTTCAACCTGCGTTCAAGTAAACGATGAAGATCATTATGTAATGTATTTCCGGGGAGATAAATTAGAAATACGAGACAGGATAAGCGGCAATATTGTACATCACCAGGATTCTGTTCTTGCAGTGTGTGACATTCTCAGAAAGAGCGATGGAGAACTTCTCTTCTTTGTAGAAAAGCAAGACGAAACCGGCTATGATGTATATTCGCTCGATGGTCCGATCTTTGTATCTTCTGATGAACTACCGGCTCAAAATGCTGTTGTATTACAAAACTCACCCAACCCTTTCCGCACCTCAACGACAATCTTTTTCTCGGAAACCACTAATTCACACGAATTATCTCAAATTAAAATTTATAATATAAAAGGACAGCTCGTAAGAGATTTTCACATTGTCACACCCTCTCATAGTCGCTCAGTCTCAGTTACCTGGGATGGGAAGGATGAAAGTGGAAATACAGTTTCGCCTGGAATTTATTTTTATAAATTAAAAACAGATGAAAAAGAAATCATGGGAAAAATGGTAAAAATAGAATAGGGATTATACATGAGGAAAATATATTATCTTATTTTAGTTCTTTTTTTTCTATCTCAACCGATTCTCTTTGCTGATACTAATCCCACCAAAAACTCTTTGCAAAACACAAAAGAGAATACAACAGTTTATGGTCCCTGGATTACTGAGTCGTGGGTAGATGGACATTTATATAATCTTCTATGTCCTGATGATCCCGGAACTGGAGCAAAATGCTTTGTTGGACTAATACCTTTATCTATTGCCCATATAATCAATTGTCATAAAAACCTTGATAATGTGTATTTCGATGATGCGGATGATTATTTCTCCGATCCGATTTATATTGATGACGACTATTTGATTTATAATTTTCCATCCTTTCCTGAATTGAATACATATCTCGATTCTATTCGATATTACTATAATAATAATTTATCCTTAGATTACGAACTTATCTCAGCACTCAACTTTGCATGCGGCATTGCTACTGAGCATCAATATGTGAGTGGCTACACACTACTCTCAGATTCTTATACTGCTTTTATTAATAAATTCAACTATCAGAATTCGACATACACAACAACTTTCAATAATAATTTTTATTTAATATTATACAGTAATATGATTGATGGGAATCCAGCAATTTTGGGTATTTCAGGTCCTTATGGTAGTACAATAGTACTTTGTGATGGATATAGAACTTCAGATGATACATATCATATTAATTTCATGTGGGGAGGAATCTATGATGGCTGGTATAGTCTGCCTGATGGCTTGCCCATGGGATTCAATACAATCAATTGTGCTATTATCAATATAGAACCTCCAGCTTTAAGTGCTCAGGAAATCGATATAAATGACTTCTCATCGAGGAATTACCCCAACCCATTCCGTTCATCAACAACCATAGCATTTTCATCAAAAAATCCGATTCAAAATACTGAAATCAAAATCTATAATATAAAAGGTCAACTCGTAAGAGAGCTTCAACTCGTCGCATCTTCGCCCACTAACTCCATCGAAATAAACTGGGATGGGAAAGATGATAAGAAAAACATATTAAGTGCTGGTGTTTATTTATATAAATTTGTGGGAAATGAAAAAACGATTTCTGGAAAAATATTGAAAGTCGAATAATATGGAGTATCAATGAAAAAACTAATTTTTATATTAATATTTTTATTCATATCATCAGTTGTTTATGCCCAGTTTAATCCTCCCCAGAATCTGGTAGTTGATCATTATTATATTTATCCTTGTAACTATTTTTATTTATACTGGGAACCTCCAGAGCCTGGAGTGCCCGATTTGGTAAATTATAATATTTATGTTAATTGGGAAGTTTATGGTACAGTACCTGAAAATACACTTACATTTTCAATTGATGATGCCCCTTGTGATTCACTAGGATATGTTCATTTTTATATTACTGCGCTTTATGAAAATCCTGAAGGTGAATCAACCCCCTCAAATATTGTAACTTGCGAAATGGCACTATCGTCAAAAAATAATATTATTACATTTGAATCAGCAATTATAGGGAATTTCCCAAATCCCTTCCGCTCATCAACTACTTTTTCATTTTCATCAAAAGAGCCATTCCAAAATGTGGAGTTGAAAATTTACAATATCAAAGGACAGCTTGTAAGAGAACTTCACATTGTCTCACCCTCTCCCAATCTCCCCGTCTCAGTTACCTGGGATGGGAAAGATAAATATGGACACAAAGTTGCTCCGGGTGTGTATTTGTATCAGCTTCGTATCGATGGAGAGCAAAAAGCAGAAAGGAAATGCCTGTTGATAGAATAATGTCTTATAAAAAGTTCGTTATCACAATACTTTTTTTATTCATATCAACACTTCTCTTTTCTCAACAGCGCACACAAATAATTGAAGATTTTGAAACAGGTTCAGTCATATTACAATCATATCCCGGTCAGGATTTCGATCCGGATGACTGGTGCATAGATTCGACCATTACCCACAACAATTCCAATTACTCGCTGAAACTCTTTGGCAATACTTGGAAGGTCGAGCAGATCGATCCGATACAACTCGATACAAACTCAGTATGGTCTGTTTCTGCATATATGGAAACGAAAGGGGAGATCCACGGATTTGGAATTCTGGATTCTGCAAATGTATTGATGTATTCACTCGATGGTCACGAGGAGCTTGATATCGAAGAATTTATCACAGTATATCAGGGCGCCTTTCCGGAGCAGGAATGGGATACATATTTCCTTCCTGTTGCTGATGACTGGTTTGCATGGTTCGAGTATTACCCGACAATCACCTCGATCCTGTTCATTAATGATCTTGATACCGATCCAACCGGTATTGTTTATTTTGATGATATTCTCGATGTTACGGAAGATCTACCCTTTGTGCCGGAAGTTGAGATATATTCATCGCAGGGAAAGGAATACCGGGATAAACATGGCAACAGAAATCTCGATGTTCAGTTTTTCTCAGATGTGTATGATCCGGACAGCGACACACTTTACTATTACTGGAATTTCGGGGATGGCGATACGAGTTCGGTCGCAAACCCTTCGCATACATACATTATTCAGGATGATCATACTTATAATGTATTTCTGGAAGTCACAGATGATACTGGCATGATCGGCAGGGCAAATTGCCAGATCATTCCGGAGCAGGGCACCTCATCCTTTCCAATCACAATGAATTTTGTAGGTGATATTTTGCTGGCGCGCGGATATGAAAATCCAGGTGGAATAATTCACACTTATGGAGTGGAAGCTATTTTTGAACCAACCCTCGATCTTCTTGGAAATGCTGCTAACATTACTATTGCAAATTTGGAATGTCCGCTCACCGATCAGGGCACACCCCATCCCACCAAGCCGATATATTTTCGCGGAGATCCCGAGAATGTTGATGGGCTGGTGTATGCAGGGATTGATATTGTCACACTGGCGAATAATCATATTCTCGATTACGGACTTGCAGGCATGCGGCAAACTCAGGATGTGCTCGCTCAGAAATATATTCTTTCTTCGGGTGCAGGAGAGGATTCTTATGAAGCATACACGCCAATACTGTACACGCAGAATGGAGTCACCTTTGCCTTTCTTGCATCCAGCGACAGAACAGGGCAGTACAATAATTATCAGCCATATTTGAATGCCGGTTTCAATAAATCGGGATTTGCTTATATGACTCCATATTACATCACTCAACAAATCGCTGAAGTCGAGGATGTTGCAGATCATCTCATCGTGGAAATGCATGCTGGAAGTGAATATTCGCTGGCGCCGGGAAGTCATTATGACAAATCTGAGGAGCTCAATCCTTATCAGGATGAGGGATACAATCCAAAAGCAGATGTGCCGCACATGTGGGACAGAGCGATACGTCATCATGCAATCGATTCGGGAGCTGATCTGGTAATATGTCATCATCCGCATATTATTCAGGGCTTTGAAGTATATGATCAAAAATTGATCGCTCATTCGCTTGGAAATTTTGCTTTTGATCTTATGTACCCCGAAACTTATCCCACAATGATACTTAATGCAAAGATCAATGAAACCGGCTTTTATGAATATACAGTGACTCCCGCATATATTGATGATTGGATTCCACAACCTGCACGTGGCGGGCTCGGATTGCATATTCTGGATTATCTCGCTTTTCGTTCGAAGGAACTGGATACCTATATGTATGTAGATCGAGATAATGTAACTGGGAAAATTATCATTGATACTCTTTCAATGGAGATAAATACTACGGTAAATTGCGAAGATATACTACTTGAGCATTTAGATAATTATCATATCTCAGCCCCGCAAAAGCTGGCACATCTTGCAAATATTTCTGAGATGAGTTCTATCACACCTCAGAGTGATTGGGAGTATCGTTTGGGTAGAGATTTAGTCTGGTTCGGAAATATGGAGGATGAAGGATGCACCATGTGGGAGCTCATCGAGCCGGAAGAATTTTATGACAATACTACTTCTTATGAAGGTGAACGCTCGATAGGACATGTGTGGGATGAAAATAATTATTATGATCTTTCTACAAAACTTGAAGGACGATTAAAAAGATACTCCGATTCAACGAATTATTCTTTGTACGGGTATATCAAAACCACAGATGCGAAGGGTGTGACGATTCAAATCCGCTATTATCAATACAGATGGTATGCAGCTATGCTCGGGTCGGAATATATTGCTGAACCAATAATTGGTGATACAGATTGGACTTTTTATCACAAAAAGCTCACAGTTCCTTCAAATACCAATTATTTTGATATTCGCCTCATTTCGGAAACGCCGGATACAGGAACATCCTATGCATGGTTCGACAATGTTGGACTCATCGAGTGGAATGAATGGGAATTCCAGGCAGATAAGCCCGAAGTTTCAAACCCGAATGATCTTTATTTTTATCAGATCAGAACGGATGAGACAATTGCAACTGCGTCAGTCAAATATGTGGAAACTGCCTATGGTCCGCTTCCTCAAGTAGGAGTGGATGATCCGCCAGAGTATAATCCAATAATTTCCCAAATAAGAAATTATCCAAATCCATTCCGCACCTCAACAAAGTTTTCTTTTTCTTCAAACAACCATATTCAAAATGCTGAACTGAAAATTTATAATATCAAGGGACAGCTTGTGAGAGATTTTCCCATTGTCACCTCCTCTCCCAGTCGCTCCGTCTCAGTTACCTGGGATGGCAAGGATTCATTTGGAAAAAAACTGGGTAACGGAATATATTTCTATACAATTTTTTCGGGAGATAGAGTTTTGGCTATTAAAAAATGTTTATTGTTAAGGTGAAAGAATATCGAATAATGATCAACGATTTTAGCAGATGGATAAGAATAGAACGCAGATTACGCAGATTATGCTGATGAACACAGATTCAGAAAGTAAAGAACATAAAAACCTTGCGAATGGTTGACGAAGGAAACCTTCGCAATGGTTTGGGATTAGTTCTTCATCTTTATTATAATTCGTGTTAATTCGTGGTAAAATTCTTTTATTTTAAAAATCAAAAAAGGTAATATATGTTCATTGATTATGCAAGAATTCACGTTCGCGGAGGGCACGGTGGCAATGGCTGTCTGAGTTTCCGTAGAGAGAAGTTCATTCCAAAAGGCGGTCCGGACGGCGGAAATGGTGGCAAGGGTGGAGATATTATTGCTGTTGCATCTTCAGAACTGAATACATTGCTCAATTACCGTTATAAAAAGCAATTCTTTGCAGGAAAAGGGCAGCACGGCATGGGAGCGAACAAGACCGGTCATGACGGCGAAAATATCATACTGAAAGTACCTCTTGGAACTGAAGTGTACGAAATTGATAATAAAAATAATAGAATTGCCAAGATCGCTGATCTCGCCGAAGAGAATGAGGATGTCATACTTGCAAAAGGTGGAAAGGGCGGAAGAGGAAATGCCACATTCAAATCCTCTACAAATCAGGCACCAAGAAAAATAACTCCCGGCAAAGAGGGTGAAGAAAAATATTATGAACTGGAGCTCAAACTTATGGCGGATGTGGGCTTGGTCGGCTTCCCAAATGCAGGGAAATCCACTTTGATAAGCCATCTGTCTTCTGCTCATCCCAAAATAGCAGATTATGAATTTACAACCCTCGAGCCATGCCTTGGTGTAGTGAAAGTGGATGACTATAAAACATTTGTCATTGCCGATATTCCCGGAATCATAGAAGATGCTCATGAAGGCAAAGGACTCGGTTTGCGTTTCCTGCGACACATCGAGCGGACGAAAGTATTGCTTTTTCTGATCGATATCACTTCAGACAATATTGCAAATAAGTATGAAATCCTGAATAATGAGCTTCATTCCTATAATCCGGAATTGGACAAGCGTCAGAAATTGATAGTGCTCAACAAAATTGATCTTCTTGCACCTGATGAAAGGGATGATCGGATACTACAAATAAAAGATAAATTAGCACAAGTCTGCAACTGCAAAATCTTGTCTGTCTCTGCAGTTACCGGCGAAAATCTTGATAAACTGAAATATGCGATCAAGGATATTTTGGATTTATAGCGACAAAGAATTATTATGCATCGTAATAGCCAGAAGAGAGTTTATGGTGATCATATTTATTTTATTACATGCAATGTGGAAGGAGTATATCCGTTTTTCGAGCATGAAATATTATGTGATTTATGGGTCCATGAATTGAGATTTGCAAAGAAAATTTCACAGATGGAACTATTTGCATTTTGTTTGAATTATGATCATTTCCATTTATTGATTAAACCGCATAATGTCACCGCAAATTATTCCAAGATTATGCAATTTTTGAAACGAAATTCATCCCAAAATATAAATAAAATATTGGGTTATACATATTTCAAAATCAATCCGTCAACCACGACACATGAAGGCGATAATGCGCATTATCGCCTTCGGAATGAATTGAATAAATTCGATGAGTATGTTTTAAAATTGCACGAATCATTTAAACGAGAATATGGTAAAAATCACGATATTCCAAAATTCAAATGGCAAAAATCATTTTATGATCATGTCATTCGAAATAAACAGGATTTTGAAAAACATTACCAATACACAATGTACAATTATAAAAAACACGAATTGCCAGAAGAATGGAAATATATGGGATTGAGATTTCGAGAAGTAATTGATGATTTTATTGAGTAATTTAAAATAAATAAAATAATTAAAAGAGAATGATGATTTGAGATTTATAATTATACAGGGAAAGGAAACATGATGAATAAATCGGATTATTATTCATGGCTGCGGCTCGTATCTGTAAAAGGACTCGGTCCCGAAACCATTCAGAAAATACTGACGAAATATTCGACGCCAGATAGGATTTTCACGAAATCAAAAGATGAGCTTACAGAACTTTCCTATATTTCCTACAAGCTTGCGAGTAATATCCTGGAAAATCAAAAAGAAGAATTTATTGATAACCAGCTTGCTTTGCTCGAGAAGCACAATGTCCGACTGCTCTCGATCCTTGATGATGAATATCCCAGATTGCTAAAATACAGCTACAATCCGCCAATCGTGCTCTATATCTTGGGTGAATTATTGCAAGAGGACGATATGTTTTTTGCAGTAGTGGGCACGCGTAAGCCGACTCAATACGGCAGGATAGCAGTACGAAGGATAGTACCGAAACTTTCGTTTGCTGGTTTTACAATTGTAAGTGGACTTGCATATGGAATCGATGGTGCTGCACATCATGAAGCACTGAATGCAGGCGGAAGGACAGTTGCAGTTTTTGGCACCGGCTTGGATACTATTTATCCATCTGCAAACAGAGAGCTTGCAGAAAGAGTTCTGACAAACGGCGCACTTATCTCGGAACTACCTTTGGGAAGTAAGATCGAAGCATGGAATTTTGCCAACCGAAACAGGATAATCAGCGGCATGAGCAAAGGTACACTTGTGGTGGAAGGAGCAAAAACCAGCGGTGCATTGCTTACCTCAAAATATGCACTTGAGCAAAATCGGGATATTTACGCAATACCAGGAAATATAAATTCTCCACAAAGTGAAGGTCCAAATTATCTCATCAAACTCGGTGCAAAGATCGTAACAAGTCCTGATGATATCCTTGAAGAATATCAACTCAAACTGAAATTGGTGAATGATACTGCATCTGTTGACGCCAAACCAAAAGTAAAACTTTCCGGCAGTGAGGAAAAAATATATAAACTTCTAATGAAAAACGAAAAAAATCTCAGCTTGGATAAGATGGTGGAATTGACCGATGAGAGCCCTGCGACACTTTCGAGTGTTTTGTTGCAAATGGAGTTTAAGGGATTGGTAAAAAGGGGAGCGCAAAACCGCTACTGGCTTATATAAAAAAATGGTTCTTTTTATTATTAAGTGGGTCGATATACTAAAAATCTGAATATCCAATATCCAACACGGAATATCCAATATCCAAGTATTTTTGTCGCTATCGCTCATTTTTCTTTTTCGCCGTATCTGCCAGCTGGTGGAAAAGTATTGAAATTAACTCATCTGTCTCCTGCAATAATGGGGACAATTTTGTTAAAGGTTGGATTAATTTTGCCAGAACTATTATCTTCAGCCACATTTAGATTGCCTTGCGGATGGTTAAAAACCTCCGCAAAGGTAATCCAGAGTATAACTGCATAATCAATAATACATTCCTGCAAATCGAACTTCTTTTGATTATTTTCTCTGTTCTTTTCTTTCTCACTCATCTGTCTTTTTCCCTCATCATTGGATATTTCGTGTTGGATATTGGATATTATTTTCAACTGACCCACTTATTTCTTCAAAGAGCCAAAAAAAAAGACCCTTGAAGCACTATGCCACAAAGGTCTTATAAATCAATGAACAAACTTATTCGATAATTCCTAAAATATCGGATCTTTGCACAATGAGATATTTGTTTCCTTCAAGTTCTATCTCTGTGCCGCCATATTTTGCATACACAACTTTATCACCCTTTTTCACGATTTTCTGTAGATCTTCATCGTTTCCAACTGCAATGATTTTGCCGATCTGCGGTTTCTCTTTTGCGGTATCGGGAATGATAATATTGCCGACTTTTTTCTCTTCTGATTCCAATGTCTCAAGAAGAACTCGATCATCAATAGGTTTAATTTTCATTATACCTCCATATTATTTTTAATGTTTAATTTATAGAAAAATGTAAAGCTTTAAAGGATTGCCGTCAAGATTTTTTTTGAAAGAATGTGAAATATTAGCAGTTTTGGCATTTGATTGCTAAAATATCATATTTCGAATTATTTGATAGTGTTGTTGCTATATGCTTTTCATTTAGTTTTCTTGACTGAAAGGTCGATCGTTTTTCATACTGCACACGACATCTGTCAGTCTCTCCTAATTACTTTAGTAAAGAGAACCACACCCTGCTATTTACCATCAGCCAGCAGACTGACATGTCCTCTTTACCAAGCCTTCAGGACGTGAAATCTACTTATTTCACTGTCCCCAGCTTGGTAAAGCATAATTCAGTAAATAATAAGCTAAAAAGGAGATAAGATGCCGGGCTTTGAAATATTTGGAGAAGAAGAGAAAAAAGAAGTTTTAGATGTTCTTGAAAGTGGTGTTTTGTTCAGATACGGATTTGACAAAGCAAGAAACGGGCACTGGAAAACAAGATCATTTGAAAAGGAACTATGCGACCTAACAGGAGCCGGGTTCAGCCATTTATGCTCAAGCGGAACAGCTGCACTTTGTACTGCTATGGTATCCTGCGGAATTGGAGCGGGTGATGAGGTAATCGTTCCGCCATTTACTTTTGTGGCAACATTCGAAGCAGTTTTGAATATAGGCGCAATTCCTGTTTTTGCAGAAATTGATGATACTTTGTGTCTTGATCCTGACAGACTCGAGGATTTTATTACAAACAATACAAAAGCGGTCATACCTGTTCACATGTGCGGCAGTATGGCAAAAATAGACAGGATCAAAGCGGTGTGTGATAAAAACAATATCGTTCTGATTGAAGATGCCTGCCAATCCATTGGAGGAACATTTCACGGAACAGCACTTGGAAGATTCGGAAAAACAGGATGTTATTCATTCGATGCCGTTAAAACAGTAACCTGCGGTGAAGGCGGTGGGATAATAACCGATGATAAAAAAATCTATGACAACATGCACATGTATGCAGACCATGGTCATGATCATATCGGTAATGACAGAGGGTTAGAGGATCATCCGTTCCTCGGCATGAATTATCGGATCAGCGAATTGAATGCAGCAGTCGGTCTTGCACAGCTTAGAAAACTGCCTGAAATGATAAAAATTCAGAAAAAAAATAAAAAAATATTCAAAGATGCACTGAAAGAAGTTGATGAAGTAAGTTTCAGAAATATCCCTGATAAGGATGGAGACAGTGCAACCTTCCTTTCAATTTTTCTCCCAGATGAAAAAAGAGCAAGAGATATTGCTGGTAAACTGGCAAAAGCAGGCGTCACCGGCTGTCCATACTGGTATGACAACAAATGGCATTACATCAAAAAATGGGATCATTTAAAAGATCTTTCAGCCCTCGCAAAATTGCCGATTCAAAAATATAAAGATCATCCGAATTATAGAAATATCGATCTTCCCCAATCGGATAATATCATAAAAAAAACAATTTCGATGCAGATCATGCTAAACTGGACGGAAAGAGAAATCGCAGAAAGAATTGAAAAAATGCTTGGAGTATTCAAATAGATGTTAAAAAATATCAAATTAGTCCCAAACATAATATTCGGAAGAGGTTCTTTTGACAACCTGGCAGAGATACTAAATCCGGTTTATGAGAAAAGTGATTCATACATAGTTTTTGTGCTTGATGATGTTTTTAAAGGAAAAGACCTTGAAAAAAGAATACCTATAAAAGGAAAAGACCTGCTCATTCCTGTGAATGTTACAGATGAACCCAAAACAAAGTACATAGACTATCTCGTTCAAAAAATAAAAGAATATAACACAAAAACACCCGGAGGAATTATCGGTATCGGTGGGGGAAGCACAATGGACATTGCAAAGGCAATATCACTGATGTTGACCAATCCCGGATCATCTGCAGATTATCAGGGCTGGGATCTCATAAAAAATCCAGCCGTATTCCATGTGGGTATTCCGACTCTTTCCGGTACCGGTGCAGAAGCATCAAGAACAGCAATCCTTACAGGTCCCGTGAGAAAATTGGGTATAAATTCAGATCATACCGTATTTGATCAAATCGTCCTCGATCCTGAACTTGTAAGCGGAGCTCCGCGAGATCAGTGGTTTTATACCGGGATGGACTGTTATATTCATTGCATCGAATCGCTGACAGGAACTTACATAAACGAATTCAGCAAAGCATACGGGCAAAAGGCACTGGGCTTATGCAGAGAAGTGTTCCTTGATGATCATCCGGAGAAAGACGATAAACTGATGATGGCTTCATATTTCGGAGGTATGAGTATTGCATATTCACAGGTCGGTGCATGCCATGCTCTTTCTTATGGACTTTCGTACGTATTGGGGATTCATCACGGAATTGGTTGCTGCATAACTTTTGATTATCTCGAAGAATTTTATCCTGAAGGTGTTAAGGAATTCAGGAAGATGATGCAAAAGCATGAAATAACTTTACCAAGAAATCTTGTTAAAGATATGGATAGTAAATCAATGGACAAGATGGTTTCCGTAGCTTTAAGTCTTGAGCCATTATGGGATAACTGCCTTGGAAAAAATTGGAAAAATATAATGACAAAAGAAAGAGCTGAAGAAATTTTCAGGAAAATGTAGTTCTTTAAAATAATGTTTACCCGCATAGTCCATTTTCCTACATCGCATATCGTGGAGAGGGTGACAAAAAATTCCCCTTCGCTTTTTAGGAGAAGGGGTTAGGGGATGAGGTAAAACAATGAATATAATTAAAAGAAAAATGAAAATAACTGCTATAATACCTTCGAGATTTGATTCTTCCCGATTTCAGGGAAAACCCCTTGCCTTAATTTGCGGCAAACCAATGATCCAAATGGTTTATGAACGAGCAAGATCGGTAAAAAATATCAATAGAATTATCGTTGCAACTGACAGTCAGAAAATATTTGAAGTTGTTAAAAAATTTGGTGGTGAAGTTGTTATGACATCGGATGAATGCAGGTCCGGGACAGATAGAGTTGCAGAAGCTGCCGAGATACTGGGACTCGATGAAAATGATGTGATCGTAAATGTGCAGGGTGATCAGCCCCTGATGCATCCCGAATGCCTCGACGAACTGGTGAGACCTTTTATTGATGAGCCGGACATTGAAATGAGCACTCTTGCTTTCAAGATCATCAAAGAAAAAGAGATCATTGACCCAAAAGATGTAAAGGTCGTTATTGATAATAATGGGTATGCTCTATATTTTTCCAGATCAACGATTCCATTTGATCAAGAGCAAAAAGAAAATGTTCATTATTACAAACATCTCGGATTCTATGCATATACATATTCATTCCTGCAAAAATTCAGGAATATGCCTGCAGGCAAACTTGAAAAAATTGAAAAACTTGAACAATTAAGAGTTTTGGAACAAGGGTATAAAATAAAAGTAATAGTAACCAAGTATGATTCACCTGAAGTAGATCTACCCAAAGACATAACAATAATTGAAGATATTATCAATAAAAAGCGTTAACTTAATCACGTTTGGAAAAGCACATATAGTTGTTTAAAGTATAATATTTTAAACCACGATAGACCACGAAAAAATTAAATGAAACTTTATAGAATATTATTCTTAAACCAATTTTCGTGATTTTAACCTGCCAAGGCTTTTTCATTCGTGCGATTTCGCCTGCCTCGGCGTCTTGTCGGGGCGTAACGTAGTGAAGACTGAAGTGGAACGAAGACGGGTGGTTAAATCTTTTCCGGTTTATCCGATTCCGGTCAAACCAACTTTCCCGATAATTTCTCCCTTTTTTACTTTATCATCCTTATGTACAAGATTTTCCAGGTTGTGTGCATATACTGTCATAATGCTGTTGCCACCCTGATACACCAGCTGGCGGATACGCCCAGACAGGACGCCGTGACGGGGAACCTCAGCGTGACCGTATTTTCAGCTATTATGTCTATGCTTTATTGTTTATGAATTAGTATAAATAATTTGTGAGTTTATCTTAAAGTGTTACTATTATGAAAAATTTTGGGGATATGTATGTTTTAATCTGAATAATATTCTTGACAGCACTTTTGTTTATTTACAGATGTATTCTATTATTCTTAAAGGTGTTGCTCCTATGAAATAGTCAAGATATGAATCGTAGAAAAAACTCTGTGAAATAACAAAAAAAGATTTCGTGGAGCAAACAGAGACCTTCTATAATAATTAACGAAAGGGTACCCTGACGAAAAAAGTAAAAACATTTCACCATACAGGTAGAGTCACAAAGAATTTTGTTTCAACCGTTAGTTCACATCGCCCCGAAATTCTACAGGGCTACGGTGAACGGGCTGGCGGAAGATTTGTACGGCGGATAAATAAAGAGTAGCTTCTCTTGAATGGAATAGAGAAAAATGCAATTTGACTCGTTCCTTCATGAGTAAAAAAAGTTAATGTCAAAATTAGGTAAGTAATTAAGTTAACCAAACAAAAAACAAGAGGTAAAAAAGATGTTAAAAAAAAGTGAAAAGAAAAAAGTTGCTCCCCAAAAGTATGTATTAGTGATGATTGCAATTGTTCTTTTTCTGTCGGCATTAAGTGTATGGTGTATTATTCCACAGGATAGGATGAAATCTTCCCTTACTGTTCAAAGTTATGATACAAATGTTGAATGTTTTGCACAAGGCGATTATACACCAAAACCATTAAAGACTACAAAGTTTGTTCCAGCTGAGGATAACAACGACGCTATTTTGCTATGTAGTGGAATGGGTGATTATAAGCCAAAACCCTTAAAACCAACAGGATTAGGAGATTGAGGAATAAAAGTTAGTCCAACATTATGATAGACTTCATTATATTTCATCATTTAGGAATACTTCGTGTTCTGACTTTGGCATTCTGGTTTTATCTTTATAAAAAAAGTAAAATCACTGGATTAAATAGAGATGCTGTTAAATACTTTGTGAATTATCTTGCTCTTTTCACTGTCTGGAATATCCTTATGATCGTAACTGAAAATTCTGGAAGAGTCTATCTTTTTTTCTGGACTATTATTAGTATCTATCAATTGTATTTTGTACTGACCATTCTCTTTAAATTGGCAGGGTGGAATTATGTCTGGTTAGAGATTATAATTCCTGCCCTGCCAACCACTTTAGCTGCAATTCTGTCTTTTAAATATAGTAATTATCAACCGGTAAACATTGTTGATTTTTTCAACTCATTAATTCTATTGACTAGTTCCGTCTTAATTTTGAGGTATATTCTATTAAAAAAATCATTCGTTGAAAACATTGAAACAATTTTTATTTTTTCGGGCTTTGTTTTGTACTTTATCCTACAGATATTAGCCAGTAATATCATGACTTTTGATTTTTTGAAATACTGGTCATTTTGTAAAAATGCAACTTTAATTGGATTCATTTATTGGATAGGAAGTATAGTATGTATACGGAAAATCAGATACAGATATTCGTAATAATATCGTCTATTTTTATTGGGTTGTTTATTTTAACAACCATATATCTTATTATTAAACTGAAGTTAAACAGTATTCTTCTAAGGCAATCTGAGGAGAAAATAAAAGAGTACTCAGAAGATCTTGAGAAAATGGTTGAAGAAAGAACAAAACAATTATCAAAATCTGAAGAATCTTACAAACAACTATACAAGTTCAATGAGGGGATAGTAGAAAATTCTCCAGCAGGAATAATAAGGTTGGATGCAAAACTCAAGATAAATTATGAAAATCCTGAAATGAAAAGGATTTTAGGAATTCCTCCCGGTGAAGAATCAAAAGCTTTGGGAATGGATATAAGAGAACTTTCTTCAGTAAAAAATATTGGGGTTTCTTCTATCTTCAATAATCTTATGAAGGGGAAGGAAATTGCAATAGAAAATCTTTTTATTTCTGTTTACGGGAAAAAAACTTTTATCACGCTAAAAGGTGTTCCCATGTTTGAAAATAACAAATTTAATGGCGCAGTTCTACTCATCAACGATATTACTGAGCGCAAGCAGGCAGAGAACATCCAAAGAACATTATATAACATTTCCGATGCTTTGAATAAAGTTGATAATTTGCACGAACTCTTCATTAAAATAAGAGAATTCTCGGGAAATGTAATCGATACTACAAATTTCGATGTTGCTTTATACAATGAAAAAACTGATATGATCTCACTTCCTTTTGATGTTGATGAAAGCGATGATTTTGTATCTTTCCCGGCGGGTGAAACGCTTACTGCCCTGGTGATAAAAACAGGGAAACCTTTATATGCTAATAGACAATTACAACAAAAATTAGCCAAACAAGACAAAATTGAAGTCATTGAAAACCCATCTGCGATTTGGCTGGGTGTTCCCCTAAAAGTTGAAAAACAAGTAATTGGTGTAATTGTGGTTCAAAGCTATGATGATCCAAACCTTTATACTGAAAAGGATATTGAAATATTAACTTTTATTTCCGAAGAAATTGCTCTTGCCATCAAGCATAAACAAGCGGATGAGCAGATCAGGAGAGACCTAAAAGAAAAAGAATTATTGTTGAGAGAGATACACCACAGGGTAAAGAATAATTTGCAGGTAATATCAGGTCTCCTTATGCTTCAGGAAAACGAAATAACAACAAAAGAAGATGCAATAAAGGGATTTGCAGCAAGCCAGGATAGAATACTGGCAATGGCAAAAGCTTATGAATTATTATTAGGTTCGGAATATATGTCTGAAGTGAGTATTGTAAAATATATTGAATCACTTGCAGAGCAGCTAAAACATAATTATGATATTCATGATAAAGTAAAGATCAGATATTCTTTGGAAGAATTCGCAATTAGTATTGAAATCTTAGACAGACTTGGTTTGATATTGAATGAGATCATAACTAATTCTGTAAAACATGCGTTTGAGGGAAGAGAATCGGGGAACATTCATATTGAATTAAAAGAAACAGAAAAACATATTGTAATAAAAATTTCAGATGATGGGATCGGTATGCCGGAAGATATAGACATACATAATCCTGATACGCTTGGATTATCACTTGTTGAAATGCTGATGGCACAACTTCAAGGGACATTATCATTAGACAGGAAAAATGGAACGAGTTTTATAGTGGAAATACCGAAGGAAAGTGAAGCGTAGAGCTATCCGCCTTCATTGCATTTCAGTCTTCGCTACGCTACGCCCAGACAGGACGGCGTGACAAGAGAGAGAAGAGTGATCCGCCTTCATCAAAAGGATTATGGTGCAGCAGGCATGTCTCAAGTTTCAATTTTTTTAATTAAATTGACAACAAAGGAAGGGAATAAAATAAAAAGACTAAGCATTGAAGCGAATGCTGTTTTTAATAATGATAATAAGCGGAAATAGATGTTGTAATATGGAAAAATTTTATGAAAGAAACTAAAAGCAAAATCCACGCAATATTGCGCGGATACCGCCAGATATGGTTGTGTGTACGCAATAGATATGCGAGGACACAAACATTAGGCGACATGCTTTAAGAGAAAAACAAAATGATAGAGGTAAAAATTATGGATAAAAAGAAAGAAGAAAGAACAAAAAAGGATGTGCATAATCCAATTGATGCACAGATAAAACATATAAACAAAAAAATAGATGAGATGGTCAAAACAATAGAGAAGGAAAGAAATAGGCACTGTTTCATATTGGATAGTCCTATTACTTCATCTGTTGTAGACGAAGTTTATAAAGATTTGAGAGGACAATATGGCGATATAAATGGTGAAATAGATGTAATTGTGAATTCACCCGGTGGAGATATAGATGCAGCTTACAACTTAGCTTGTTTGTTCCAAAGGTATGGGAATAAGAAACTTACTTTTATTGTTCCCCGGTGGGCGAAAAGTGCGGCTACTCTTATTGTTTGTGCTGGTGAGGAAATTTTGATGAGTCCCATAGCAGAGTTAGGTCCCTTAGATCCACAAATAACACAGATAAATCCTATAGAAGAACGGTTTGAACAGTTTTCACCTCTTCATATTCAAACAACCTTAGAAATGATTCGAAATGAGTTCAAGAATGGAAATAAAGATTTGGCAGAAGGTTTACTAAAGCGTTTACAATTTCCTTTAACATTAGGAAGCTTTGTTAAATCTCATGAAATTGCTGAACAATATCTTGTAAGATTGTTAAAAGAGCGAATGGAGAAAACGAAAAGGTTAGGAGCTACACCAGAAGAAATTGCGAAAAAACTTACAAAGGAATTTGCTAATCACGGATTTTGCATAAATATAATCGAGGCTAAAAAAATTGGACTTAATGTTCAAGAACTCGAAGGAAAACTTTTAAACTTTGTATGTGATTTACATGAATTAATAAAACAAAAAGGCGAACTATATCGTAAAAAAAACGAGGCTTATGTTATGAAAACAATAGAAAAATTACCAACAGAGATTTTAGATAAAAAAAAATCTAAAATCAAAGAACATCAACAGGAGGATTTACGAAAATGAGAACTTTAGAGAAAGAAACAATAGCATTGAAGATGGCTGAAGCATTGTTGTTATATAAGGAAGAAATATCCATAAAGGACATAGAAGCAATCCCTCTTTTAGATAATGTCAGAGATGCCGAACTGATAGCTAAGTATTTAAGAGCTAAGTTCAAAACAAAACTTATAACATCAAGAACTCACCAAGAAGAAACTAGTAGCTGGGAAGAAATAATTAAGTTGGTAAGATGAGAAGCACGTCGCCTAACACGCGCTATACGGCTTACTTCGTTCGCCCAAATTTTTGCCTTGCAAAAACTTCAGATATACCAAAACCGTTATACGAAATGCCGTGCTTGATATTAAAATGGAGGTGTGAAAAATGAGAACTAACCTATTATATAGCTTAAAAACCATACTTCAAAAAGATGAACGACTAACTAGCGAAGGCGAGCTTTTGAAGAATAAAATTATTGAGATTGCTTTGAAGTTAGATAAAAACCTTATTAAACTTCTTTTGTCAGATAAAGAGATGAAAAAAGTGTTTTTTGTGGATGTAGAAGGGACGCTTATTTTTGATAAAGATAAATTTCTCCGCTTTGTTTCCAACAAGCAATTTTTACCTGATTCTTACACTTCCTTTAAGAACAAGATTGGTCTGGTTGTTGGCGATGAGTTTATCAGTGGGAAAAAAGAGGTTGTGCTTTCCTGGCCTTATAAGGATTGTGTTTTGGAAGGCGGGATGACAAAAGAAGACCAAAAGCGAGATGAAATTTTCTGGAATGAAATTTTGGCGTCAGATGAAATCAGCCGACTGCTTGACCCAAAAGTTTTTACCAATGCAAAACGAATTGATAAAAATTGCGAGCATAAATTAGATAAATTTAGAACTGATGAAAATGGTGATATTAAAGACAATCTTATTATCAAGGGTAACAACCTTTTAGCCCTCCACTCTCTCAAAAAACGCTTTGCCGGGAAAGTAAAACTAATTTACATTGACCCGCCGTACAACACCGGCGGTATAGATGACACATTTAGGTATAACGACAGCTTCAATCATTCAACTTGGTTAGTTTTTATGCGGAACAGACTTGAAGTAGCTAAAGATTTATTATCGAAAGAAGGAGCAATTTATGTGCAATTAGACTACAATGAAGTCCATTATTGTAAAGTTTTAATGGACGAAATATTTGGGAGAGAAAATTTTCAAAGAGAAATAATATGGCGAATCGGGTGGGTTTCTGGTTACAAAACTGCTGACAAAAATTGGATAAGAAACCATGATACAATTCTTTTTTATTCTAAGAATAAAGACAGTCTTAAATTTTACAAAAAATATATCCCATATTCTAAAGATTATGTTAGAAGAGATGGCTCAAAACCGGAAGGTGCGGGGTATCCATACGAAGATACGTGGAACTGTAATGAGTTAGATCCATTAAACTCAATTGCTATCGTAAGCTTTAGCAAGGAAAAAGTCGGCAATTTCAAAGGTCAAAAAAATGAGGCTCTAATTAAAAGAATAATAGAAGCCCATACAAAAGAGGGGGATATTGTATTAGATTTTTTCAGTGGAACAGGAACCACCGCGTCAGTAGCACATAAACTGAAAAGGCAATGGATCACCGTTGAACAAATTGATGTGCAAATAAATAAACAATTTAGCAGGTTAAAGAAAACTCTTAAAGGCGACCAAATTGGTATTTCAAAAGAGGTTGGCTGGAAAGGCGACGGTGATTTTGTCTATTTAGAACTTATGAAATGGAATGAAAATTTTGTTGAGAAAATACAGAAGGCGAAAACAAAAGAGGAATTAAAAAATCTTTGGAAAACAATGAAAGAAAAAGCATTTTTGAGTTATAAGGTTGACATAAAAACGGTTGACGAGCATGCAAAAGATTTTACTGATTTATCCATTGAGAATCAAAAGAGATTTTTGCTTGAATGTCTGGATAAAAATCATCTCTATGTAAATTTCAGCGAGATTGACGATGAAGAATATGGAGTGAGTGAGGAAGATAAAAGAATGAATAAGGAATTTTATAAAAAGTCTATTTATAAATAATTATGTCTGGAGAAATAATCAAAATTGATAACAAACGTAAGGAGAAAGAAACGAAGGAACGAGACAAAAAGAAAAATAAAAGCCTTTTCTATACATTACCAAGAGAATTCTTAGCGTTATCTTTTTGGATTTATACTGTTACAAAGATATTTATTTACGATATTGATATATTTCTTACGGGCACCTTCTTCCCAAGTGCCGCATGGGTCGTTAAGTATAAATTTTTCATTATGATAGGATTAATTGCTACTATATGGCTCTTTACAAAAAATAAATATATTCTGGCATGGTTTTCTTATATTCTTTTTTATCCTCTTATAATTTTATTTTGGAAAGTCCCTAAACTTTTCTTTAAAACTAAAAACTGGATTGCAACATTAGCTTTTGTCAATGCCTTTGTTGCATTCTTTAAGTCAATAAAGTTCAACTTCATAATCACAGCCCTGTTGTTGGTATCCTCTTTTCTAATTTTTGTTGTGTCAAATAAAATCATTATTTGGACATCTATATTGACATTGCTTATAATACTTTTTATCATTTTCGTCTATAGATTTATCTTAATATTTAAACCTTCTGCATTATATCAAGTTTATTCGAAGACAATATCTAAGCTTTTTGCAGGAAGCAGAAAGATGTTTTCATTTGATAAGGAAGTTAAAGAATTGTCTCCTGAAAGAATGAATGAAGCTCAATTACAAAAATGGTCCAACAATCTTCAATTAGCAATTGTATTTAACCGCGGATGTTATTTTTTATCATCTAAACTTCGAGAATACCAGAAAAGTAAATTTAATTTTATTTTTTATGTAATTAATTTTCTAATACTCGCAGTTGTAGCAATCCTCATTTTTGCTGTAATTAATGTTGGCCTTTATAAAATTAATCATAATTATTTTGCACTAAATACGGCACCGAATTTCTTTCAGTTTTTTTATTATAGCGTGAATACTCTTTTTGCAAACGGAATTCCTACAATCTCACCAGCATCTGATGTGGCCCAGTTTTTTTACATAGTAGAGATATTGTTTGCTTTCTTTTTGGTAGGTATCTTTTTGACATTAGTTTTATCTGTTAGAAGTGATCGCGATTCAAGCGAAATTGACAGATATATTATAGAAATTAAAAAGCAGGGGCAACAAGTAGAAAGTTTCATTAAAGATGAATATAGGTTATCTATTAAACAGGCTATAAAAGAACTTGAAAGATTAAAAGCAGGAATGATTAAGATTATTTATTATTTGTCGGAGCATATTGATAGATTTTAATGATATTAACCTAATTCTTAGGAAATTATGCTTTACGAAACTTTTAATTCAATAAAAGAATCATTTGGGCAGGATTATTTTACATCGCGGATTGATAGCGATATTGTTCAAAATCTCAATCTAAAGTTTGAGTTGCGAGAATATCAAAAAGAAGCTTTAGGCAGGTTCGATTTTTATTTTAACGAGTATCAAAAAAGGCAATTTCCTGCACAGATTCTTTTTAATATGGCAACCGGCTCTGGCAAGACGCTCATAATGGCAGCTAATATTTTGTATTTATATAATCTTGGTTACCGTGACTTCATCTTTTTTGTAAACAGTACAAACATTATTGAAAAGACAAGAGACAATTTTTTAAATCCCTTATCCGAAAAATATCTTTTTGCGCCAAAAATTAAATTCGGAGAAAAACAGGTTGATATTAAAGAGGTCCAGAATTTTGAAGCGGCAAATCCGGAAGACATTAATATTCTCTTTGCTACTACTTCACTCCTACACACCCGTTTGAATTATCCAAAAGAAAACACATTAACTTATGAAGATTTTGAAGGCAAAAAAATTGTTTTAATTTCAGACGAAGCACATCACATACAAAGGCTTACAAAAACAAAATTAAGCCAAAGCGAACTTGAAGAACAAAGAACTTGGGAATATACAATCAAAAGACGAATCTTGCCAAGTAATATGGAGAATATTTTATTAGAATTTACCGCAACAATAGATTTGGGCAATCAAAATATCAGTCGAAAATACGAAGACAAAATTATTTATCAATACGATTTGAAGCAATTTCGCTTGGATAAATATTCAAAAGAAATAGAAGTTTTACAGGCGGATTTAGACCCGATTGACCGAGCTTTGCAGGCAGTTATTTTAAGCCAGTATCGGAGGAAAATCGCTGAGAAATATAAAATAAGGTTAAAGCCGGTAATTCTTTTCAAATCTAAAAGCATTAAGGAATCAAAAGAAAATTACGAAGGGTTTTTAACAAAAATAAAAAATTTGTCTTCTAAAGATATTCAAGAAATACATTCACGGGCAAAAGGCACAATATTAGAAGATGTGTTTAACTATTTCCAAAAAGAAAATATAACTTTTGACAATTTCATTAGAGAATTGCAAGAGGATTTTTCTGAAGAAAAGTGTATGCTTTTAGATTCTAAGAATGTTAATGAAGAAAAGCAATTAAAACTTAATTCTTTAGAGAGCAAGGATAATGAAATAAGGGATATTTTTGCGGTTAATATGCTAAATGAAGGTTGGGATGTGCTTAACTTATTTGATATTGTGAGGTTATACGATACGAGGGATGGAAGATGGGTTCACGGCAAGTATAAGCCCGGCAATACTACAATGGGTGAAGCGCAACTTATTGGCAGGGGGGCAAGATATTTCCCATTTCAATTAGATGAAATACAAGATAGATATAAAAGGAAATTTGATGATGATGTTGAGAATGAATTACGAATTACAGAAACTTTATGTTATCACTGTTTCAGGGAACCTAAATATATTGCGGAAATAAAATCTGCTCTTACTGAAATTGGAATTTTACCGGAAAAGTATGTTCAGAGAGAATTATTTATTAAGAAGTCATTTAAGAAGACCGATTTTTGGAAAAATGGAGTGATTTTTATAAATGACAGGATACAAAATCTAAGAACAGAGATATTTAGTTTGCAGGACGCGAAAATTGAAAAGAATTATAGATATGAATTGAGAACTGGGGTAATTAAAGAAGAAATTATTTTAGATGAAGAAAAGAAACCAAAGTCATCAAAAGATATTGCGCGTGGCAAGATAGCATGTAAACTTGATGATTTTGGAGAAAATATAGTTCGGAACGCATTAGATAGATTTGAGTTCTATAAATTTGAAATACTAAATAAATATTTCCCTTATGTAAAATCAATCAAAGAATTTATTTCATCGCTCAATTATTTAGGTAGCGTTGGTATAGAAGTTTTAGGCCCAAAAGACAAAATAAATAAATTAACTCCAACTCAAAAATTAGAAATGGTTCTATTTGTAGTTAAAAAGATATCAGAACAAGTAAGAATTAATACTTCAGAGTTCATAGGGACTAAATTATTTAAGGCAAAATTACTTAGAGATATTTTTGGCAAAAATGAAGGCAGAAAGACCCTGAAATTGGATAGCGACAGCGAAAGAGCTCAGGAGATGGTAGAAATAAATTTAGCTAACAAAGACTGGTATGCACAAAACAATTTATATGGAACAAGCGAAGAAAGAGATTTCATTAAATTTATTGATGAAGCTATAGAGAAATTAAGACAGAAATATTCAGATATTGCCTTGCTTCGCAATGAAAAGTTTTTTCAAGTTTTTGATTTTGATGAAGGCAGAGCATTTGAGCCAGATTTTATAATGATTTTAAAGAAGAGGAATCATAAAATTAGTATTTACCAAATTTTTATTGAAGCGAAGGGGGGATGGACTTATGATATGAATCAACGATTTGAATTATCAAAAGAGGGATGGAAACAAAAGTTTTTGCTTGAGATAGAAGAAAGAGCAGATACCGATTTAAAATTGGAAAATAAACACTTTAAACTAATGGGGTTGCCTTTTTACAACGAAAAATTGAAAAAAGATTTCGAGGAAGCTTTAGAAAATAAAATACTTTCTTAAATCATGAAAAATTTGCCGGTAAGACAATCTAATTTTTTACTCTATACTTCCCAAAAGGGAAAAATAAATATCAATGTAGTTCTTTTTGATGAAACAGTTTGATTAAACCTCCGTCAAATGGCGGAACTATACGATAGGGATATTAAAACTTTTGTAAACATATCAATAACATATTTAAGGAATAAGAATTCAGTTGTCGCAAAATTTGCGACAACTGCCGAAGACGGTAAAACAGAAATAATACCCTTAGAAAAGTATCTTGTCACAAATCGAAATTCCTCCGTGCTCTCGGTGTTCTCTGTGGTTTATTAACTATTTTCTTTTTCTTAATAGTATTTAAGGCAAAAACTGGAGTGGATCGTAGGCGCGTCCGTCGAGCCGGACTTCAAAATGCACATGTGCGCCGGTCGTGTTACCGGTCAAACCAACTTTCCCGATGATTTCTCCCTTTTTTACTTTATCGCCCTTATGTACAAGATTTTCCTGGTTGTGTGCATACACGGTCATGATGCTGTTGTCATGTTTCAGAATGATCACATTGCCATAGCCGCGCTGCTTGCCGGAGTAAGCAACTTCGCCATTAAGGACAGCTTTCAGCGGTGTGCCTTCAGTGCAGGCAATATCGAGTCCTTTATGTGGCTTGCCGTCACGTGTACCGAATCCCGAAGTGATCTGCCCGATACAGGGCCAGATAATGCCATATTTCTGAAATTCGGACTTTTTTATAACTGGTTTGGGAATTATATATTTTGAATTATCATTCTTTGATTGAGATTTTAGATAGAGCTTCTGCCCAACAAAAATATTATTTGAACTCAGCCCATTATAGTTCTTCAATTCATAAATAGATAATCCGTAAGTCGATGCGATCCTGTAAAGCGTTTCACCCTTTTTCACAATATGATATTTCGGCTTTTTTAACTTCGTCGTTGGTTTCTTTGTTGTTTCTGTTTTTGATTGAATTTTTTGTGGCTGCTCTGTTTTTTCCGGTTTATATTCCTGAACTTGAGTGGTAACAACTGTTGTTTGTCCTGGCTTTCCTTTCAGTAATAATTTCTCGCCGGCTTTTATCGTGTAAGAAGTAAGCTGATTTAGCTCCATCAATCGCTCGATGGGAATATCATAAATTTTAGAAAGTCGGTAAAGCGTTTCTCCCTTTTGAGTTTCATGATAACCATTTGAAGGAATATCCTGCTTGGTCACATAATACTGATGTGGATGCTCTTTGTTACGGAGGTAAATTTTCTGCCCGATAAGTATTTTATCTGAGGGAAGATTGTTTATCCTCTTGAGAGCATCGACAGTTGTTTCGTATTTCTTTGCGATCGAGTAGAGCGTGTCACCCTTCTTTACTATATGGTATTCATCGGATTCCGTAATATATTTTGGATTGGGTGAGAATCCTAAAAGAGAGACGCATAAAAAAAGTATGAAAAGTTTAGTACATAGTATTTTGATGTTGGTTGATTTACTGAAAAACTGAATGTCCAATTTACCCACTTATTCTTCAATGAGCCAAAAGTTTAGTAAGTGATCTCGAATGATTCATATTCAGTTTGTTCCGGTTCTTCTTCGATCTTGATATCATCCACACGTGCTGCGGGGGGTCCTAATTTGATCTTTTCTAAAAAGGGTTGCAGGTTTTGCGTTTCGCTTTGTGCTATGATCTCGACTTCTCCATTATAAAGATTTTTTACATAACCGTGAATGCCATATTGCCGTGCATTATATGCAGTATAATATCGGAAGCAAACACCTTGTACAATACCTTTGACGATAATATGTAATGTTCTCATATTATTAAAAAATTATCATTTGCGGCCTTACAACACCCGCACGGATCTGGGTGTGACCATTCATATACATCTTCTTGTTTTGCTGTTCTTTGAAGAAAGTTTCAAAGACGGCATTCATTCTGAAATCGCCGAATCCTTCTGTCAATATTATCGGGAATGGTATGTTTTCATTACCAGTGAGCGCTACACCGATCTCCTCTCCGAGAAATTCTACAAGGTCTTTGTTATCGATCGAAGGTGCTACCACTCCTGCGACATCGAGTTCAGCACAACCCCGCAGGAAATCATAAGAAATTTTCTCAAAACACACGAGGATTTTATCCCGATATTTCGCATCTTTTTCAAGATGAAATTCATTTATAATAAGCATTCCGCTTGTTTTTTCTCCGCCAAATCCGATAATGCCGCCCAGCTTGCTTCCTTTGTACTGGATAGTTGCCGAAAGGTTTTCCTCTACATCAATAACTTTTCCGCTCACGTTTGCAAATACATGGTAGGGCTCATTCTTGTATTGAATGGTTACTGCACCCTTTTCAGTATCTATCGCAGTTATTACGCCTGTTGCCGGCGAGGGTATGACTTTGCTGAAATCCCTCTCAAGCCGTGATGCAAGGGGTTCGTAAGTCTCCACAAAATCGCCTTCACGTTTTTTAAGATATCCTTTTATATGCTTTGGTGCGATCTTAAGCTCTTTTGCAATATTTACTGTAAGCGGTTTTGTAGAATAATCCTGGATTTCCCGCAGAATGATAGTGCCGGTTTCAAAATTTATATGCTCGATATTACCGCGAACAGGGGTTCGGTATTCGCTGCTTTTTCCTGAAAAAGCAGACATCAGCCCCCTGTCAGTAATCTCGATGATCTTCTGATTGAATTTTACGGAGTCACCTTCCTTCACAAGCATACTCTTTTTCATCAGCTCAGGATTCAGATCGAGATAGTCCAAAGTGAAAAGTGAAAGCACGTAAATTTTGGGAGGTGCATACTTATTTTCCCCGATAAGTGTGAAGGGTTTCACTTCTTCATCTTTTGAGACAAATATCTCACCAGAGTAGGGGAGCTCTCTCTTTATCGTGAATGTTCCCTCATCGATTTGTTTCTTTTCAATATGAGATGAGAAACATTTCTCGAGATTGGTTTCAGATTTTTCCAAGTCGAAGAGTTTCAGTTCCTTATTATACTGATCAAATGAAGTATTATCTCTAAAACGGGTATCAATTAAAATTGGCAGCTCGGTCTCAAGTTCGAATTCGTGCTCACCATTCCCAAAAGAAAAGCCCTTCTCGAGTTTAATAGATATTTTATGAGCAGCTTTACTTTCATTTGGAAAATATTTTAGTGTATTTGATAGTATTGTATGAGAACCATCACCGATTTGAATTTCCATAACTTGCTGATCTGGTTTCATGTTTTTGCAAACTGGACGGATACAGATGCCGATCTTTTGATAACACTCTTTTTGTAGAAGTTCGGATGTAAGCTCGCTGTCCACTTCACTCAATTTTCCTAAGTGAGGTGAAATAAAATGATTATCTCGCCAAATTTCAGTAACTCCTTCGGGTTTCAATCCGTCACAAATAGTAAGCAGAGCGTGTTTGTTCGAAGGAGCATTTGATAGTACTCCGCCTGCACCTATCATAATCCCGACGTCCTTCATGTGAAAGGAGCGCTGTTCTTGCAGTTTTTCCACGTAGAAGCATTCCAGAAATTTGTCGAGATCCATGTGCTTCAATCTGTCGAGGAAGCCGATCTTTTGTGTGTTGAAATGCATTTTCATGTGGTGCTTTTTGGACATCCGTATCGCTTCTCGTGCCACTGCGTGTTCGATGGCAACCTGAGCATCATCTTTTGGAATGTAAAGCGGGTATAGCATTTTATTTGCGATATAATTTCTTATATAATGCTTATCAATATCCGCTGGCAGCCATCTTTGAATTCTTTCAAAAGTAGTATCTTTCATCACGTTAGAAATACTGTAACTCATTCCATAATTGGCGCTTACAGTGCGATAATATTTACCCATAATGTTTGAGAACACATCAGTTGTTGCACCGCCAATATCTACGGAAATGATATTTTTACCCATCTCTTTGCTTACAAGCCGAAGCGCATTTATAACTCCGGAAGGAGTGGGTATGATATCATCTGAGACAACTTTTTTCAGTGAGCCGTAACCCGGTGCCTGCTCCATAACATTATCCATAAAAAGTTGGTGGATCTTTTCCTGAGCTGGAGGAAGATTTTCATCCTGCAAGGTCGGACGAATATTGGGAACTATGTAAAGTTCGAATTTATCAGAAAAGAGTGATCGTATGAATGATTGCGCATCCTTATTGCCGGCATACACAAGCGGTATCTTTGTTTTATCTCCGAATTTTGGCTTTGGATGTGCCAGAGAAAGTAACTCACCCATGCGTACGATGCTGCTGATATTTCCACCATCTGTACCTCCTGAGAATAAGATAATATCAGGTCGCAGCAAACGGATAAGCTGCATCTTTTCAACAGGAGTCCGTTTATCGTTTATCGCAAATGTATCCAGGATCACACCGCCTGAGCCATACGCAGCACGTTTTGCACTGCTGGCAGAATCAAAGAGGGTGAGTCCGAAGACAATTATCTGCAATCCACCGCCTGCGCTGCTTGTGGTGAGATAGAGCGTATCTTTATTGAAATGAAGGTCTTCTGCAGTAGAGGTTTTTTCTAAGAGTTGTATTTCTGTTGATTTTTCAATCTGCTGAATCGAATCAAATATGCCGATCTTCACATCTTCCTGCGGACGCTCAACAGTCGTGCCTACATTTCTCAGAGCAATGAGTTTGTAGGAATCAGAATCCTTTTGAAAAAGGACAGCTTTTGTGGTTGTGCTTCCGATATCCGTAATAAGAATATTTTTGTGTTTAATCATAGATATGATTTTTTTATGATGGAAAGATTTGTAAAGTTTTTAACCTTTTAAGCCGCTTGAGATGAAGCTGGATATGATCTGTCTTTGAGCAAAAAGGAACAGAATAAGCAAGGGTGCAATCGAGAAAGTAGATGCAGACATGAGTAGTGCGGTGCTTGAGGATGCCTCTTGTGCAAAATATGAAAGTCCAACCTGCAGCACGCGCAGGTTATCACTGCTGGTCATTACGAGGGGCCACATGAAACTGTTCCAGCTGCCGATGAGGGTGAATATCGCAGTTGTCGCAAGAATTGGTTTGGAGATAGGTAGTACGATCCTCCAGAGAATCTCAAATCGGGAGCATCCGTCTATAACCGCTGCATCAAAGAGGTCTTGCGGAATTGTCTTAAACTGCTGGCGTAATAAAAAGATACTGAATATATTTGCGATCCACGGTATTATGAGCGCCTGGTAAGTGTTTATCCATCCGAGTTTTGTAAGCAGGAAGTATGAAGGAATTAGATATATCGGCTGAGGTACCATCATCATGCTGATGAATAGGTAGAAAATGAAATCTCTCCCTTTGAACCGCATACGTGCAAATGCATACGCAGCAAGACATGACGTGATGAGCACACCGATTAGAACAGAGAAAGATACAAATAGAGTGTTGAGAAAATATCTGCCGAAGGGAACTTTTGTAAATGCTTCCTTAAAATTTTCCCAATGGAATTTCAGATGTTTTGAAGATTTGATATTTTCAGTTGGTACTTTTACATAGGATTCTTTGAAGGTTTTTCCATCGTTGTCATAGATGTTTATTACTGTTAGATCTTCTTCTTCAGTAACGATCTCACAAAGCTCTTTCTTGCCGTCATGGACATAATAGTTCACAAATTCAATAGGAATAAAGCCCACGCTTCCTTTGTTGATCGCAGTTTGGGATTTCAGCGAAGTGGAAACCATCCAGATAAAAGGCACAACCATGATCAACCCGCAGAAAATGAGCATAAAATAAGAGAAACCTTTGCCGAAATATCTTTTGAGCATTAGTATTGTACCCTCTTTTCAAGTCGTTTTTGAAGCATGGTCAGTCCAAGGATAATGAAAAATAGCACAAGCGCTATTGCACTTGCATAGCTGAGATTTTGAGATTCTCCAAAACCTATATCAAAGATATAGTAAACAATGACCTTTGTTGTTCCAAGTGGACCTCCTATTGGCGGTCCTGTCATTAAATAGACCTGTGAGAATACCTGGAAAGTTGTGATGGTTGTCATGAGAAGAACGTAAAAAGTTGTTGGAGAAATAAGGGGAATGGTAATATTAAAAAATTGTTTCCATTTACTTGCACCATCGATCTCTGCTGCTTCATAATAAACTTCCGGAATATTCTGGAGTCCTGCAAGATATATAATTGTGTTGTAACCGAGACTCCTCCAGATGCTGACAATAATTATCGCAAAAAGGGCGAGTGACGGACCACCAAATGCTTTGGGTATATTGATGCCAATTGTGCCAAAGAGAAGAGTGAAAATTCCTCTTGGCTCAGAAAGCCAGTTCAAACCATGAATACTGAAGAAACCGAGAACATGGTTCATCAGTCCGCCGTGAGGTGAAAATATCAGCTTCCAAAGAATTGAGATAGCCACAAGAGAAGTGACTGTGGGAATGAAATAAGTTGTTCTGAATAGCCCGGATAATTTTTTTGTTCTGTTAAGAAGATTTGCAAAAAAAAGTGACAAGATAAGAGTTACCGGAACGATAAAGACCACAAGGTAAAAGGTATTAATCAGTGACTGCCAGAATCCTGGATCCTGGAAAAGTTTTATATAGTTTTGTAGTCCGATGAATTCTTCAGGACCGTGAATTGTCCATTTGAAGAAGCTGATGATGAAGGAGAGCACTATTGGTATGAGACGGAAAGCGAATACTATCAGAAAGGCAGGCAAGATATACCCGAATGGGAAATAGCTTTTTTTTGTTCTCATCAGCTCCTACAAAGAAAATGGCTGGGGTGCAGGGATTCGAACCCCAATAAGCAGATCCAGAGACTGCTGTCTTGCCATTAGACGACACCCCAAGATTAAAAAAATGGCTGGGTCGGGAGGATTCGAACCTCCGAATGCAGGGACCAAAACCCTGTGCCTTGCCACTTGGCGACGACCCACATTTCTATATATGGCGGAGAGGCAGGGATTCGAACCCTGGGTAAGATGTTACTCCTACACACGCTTAGCAGGCGCGCACCTTAAGCCAACTCGGTCACCTCTCCAGAAAGAACAAAATGGCGGAGGATGAGGGACTCGAACCCCCAAGGGCAGAGCCCGGCGGTTTTCAAGACCGCTGCCTTACCAATTAGGACTAATCCTCCATTCTAAAACTCTCATATTCTGAGAATTAGGTTGATATATTCCGAAGCGCTCTTTTGAGCTGTCAACCTTTTCAAAAAAAATTCTAATTAGCCACAAAATCACACAAAATCACACAAAAGGACACAAAAATTATTCTTATTACTTTTCATATTAACAGGTAATATTTTTTTCGTGTGCCTTTGTGTGTTTTCGTGGCTCATCTATGATTCCTTTTAGCTACAAAATTCCGTTTTTGTTGACATATCTTAGCATAAATAACTTTTTTTCACCCTATGCAAAGAATTGGAATCTTCTATAATCCAAAGCTATTTAATGATATAAAAAAACTGAAAGAAAGCATTGCATTCCTTCAGAACAATAAGTATATGATTTCCTTATTGGAAAATCAAAAAAGAGAAGGATTACAGGGAATTTCCTATGTAAAAAATTTCACCAAAGAGAACATTGAACTGCTAACTGTACTTGGAGGTGATGGCACAATTCTTCTTGCTTCAAAATTAGTTCTGAAAGAGAATATTCCACTTCTTGGATTAAATCATGGTAAGCTTGGTTTCCTTTCAGAATGTGAGAAGGATGAGTTCGAACAGGTTTTTTCAGAAATTCAAAAAGGTATGTATGAGATCGAAGAAAGAATGGTCATTGAATGCATCACTTTATCAAATTCCGGGAAAAAGAATTTTGCTCTGAATGATTGTGTGCTTTATAAAGGTAAATACCCAAAAATGCTTACCTTTAAAATTTTGGATGACAATGAGTACCTCTTTGATATTGAAGCTGACGGGATTATCGTTTCTACTCCAACCGGCTCGACTGGTTACAATATCTCCGCCGGTGGCTCGATCGTTTTCCCTCATACGAATGTGTTATTGCTCACACCGATCAATCCACATAATCAATTTATAAAACCTTTTATTTTTTCTGCAGAGACAAAGCTCTCAATTCAATATACCAAAGGTAATGAAAAAATCTATGTTGCAATTGATGGTGAAAATGTTGAAACAATGAAAAAGAATGAAGAAATTTTCATTAAAAAATCATCGTATACTTCCAAATTTATTAAGCTTCCTGACAAAACTTTCGCCAAAATCGTAAGAGAAAAATTCATAAACTGATGTACACAAAAAAAAACGGATTTGCAAACGCCGATTTCGATCCAAAAACCGTAATTACAATTCCGAATATTGTAACTATGATTCGATTGCTGATTTTACCTTTTGTGATCGTAGCGCTTCATAAAGGGCATAATGTCCAGGCATTTATTCTGATATTAGTTGCAGGATTCACTGATGTTCTGGATGGATTTCTTGCAAAGATATTGCATCAGGCAACAACTATAGGAAAAATTCTCGATCCAATAGTAGATAAAATATTTATATTATCAATTTTAATATATCTCTATATTTACCGAAGCTTTCCCGTCTGGGGGTTTTATCTTATTATTGCTCTTGAATTATCGATTTTGATTGGTGGATATTGGCTTATAATGAAACATCATAAAATACCAAGTTCAAATATTCCTGGTAAAATTGCAGTAATTATTGTCAGTTTAGCTACATACCTTTATGTTATTGATCTGGAATTTATAAATAATTTTTTTATCATTGGAATAAATGTAAAGATATTAACAGTATTAATTGGAGTGATCTTACTTGGCATTGCTACAGTACGCTACGGAATGATATCAAAAAAAGAAATTTTAAAAAACAATAGAAAGAAGGAGGATTAATGGCAGATTTTTATATCACCAGAAGAATCAAAAATATTATAATGATAGGTGTGGTTGTTGTCGCACTAATTATTGCATTTAACAAATCACAGATAATCAACAAATTTCTTGAACCCTCGGATATTATGGGGCTGTCCCCCAAAGAGGCTATTGAATTATTTGAGGAATCAAAATACAATACAAAACTTGAATTACAGTATATTTCTGCTAATATGCAAAAAATTAAACAAGAAATTGCCGATATGGTTTTAGAATATGATTTAAAAATAAGATACTCTAAATTTTCATCAAACAATAGCACTTGGTTAATTGAGATACCACGTGATAAGTACAAGCAGATTATTGATAAATTAAGGAATTATGATGAGTTAACAATGGAAGAATTAGTCCAAATTGATGATCAGCTATTAACTGAATCTGTTGAAGAACGAATAAAGGATAATGAGAAAAGAAAAAAAATTTTGGATGAAGGTTTCAAGAATGCTCGCACAGTTTATGATCAGGAAAATTACAATCAGAATATAATTAAAACCCAAAGAATAATTGATTCGCTAAAAACTGTGTTGCAGGATCAGGAGAAGTTTTCAAAGAATATTTACACTAAGTTAGACATTTCACATTTCGTTTCTCGCGCAGATGTTACACAATACGCCTTCAAGTCCTTTCTCGCAACCTTTGTGATCTCTTTACTCTTCGTTTCTGTAGCACTTTTTGTGATTTATTTTATCATACTCCTATTCACTAAACTTTTTACAGTACTTGGTATAAAGACTACGCATGGTAAAACCTCAAGGTATGGCTCAGGTTCAAATTACGGATATGGATATGATTACGGTTCAAAGAAAAAAATAAAGAGAAAATATATTAGAAAACCAAGAAGCGGGGAAAGCGAAAACTCCGAAGAGCATAAAGATAACAAAGATAAAGAAGATAAATAGTTCTTAATATGATAATTTGGCTGAGTTTGATAATAGCCGGACTCTTACTCATTTTTCTCGAGATATTTTTTCATAATCTTATATTGTTGAGTTTTGGAGCATCAGCTCTCTTTACTGGAATGATAAACATTCTTGGAATGAGAAATATTCTAATCTTAATATTATTCTTCTGCGTAATCTCTTTGCTCAATTTATTTGTGTTGAAAAAGTTGCTTGCAATGCTGATAAGGAAGAGATAATTCAGTGTTGCAAAGTTTGACAAAAAATCCACTCAGCAATTTTCTTGCTCAAAATTATAAAATTTAGGAGATTCAATGCCAAGTCATAAATCTTGTAAAAAAAGATTGCGTTCGGATGAAAAAAAGAAAGAACGAAATCACTATGTGAAAAAGAGTATCAGCACGATCATAAAGAAGATCAAGAAATCCACTGATAAAGCAGAAATGGATACATTGCTGGTTCAAGCCCAATCTCTTATTGATAAAGCAGCTAAAAAGGGAGTTATACACAAGAAAAATGCAGATAGAAAAAAATCAAGGTTAAGTAAATTTGTAAAAAATTTTGAAGCTAATTAGCATCTACTTTGAATAAAAAAAGATTATCTGTCATAGTTCTGCTGGTGGGTATATTTGTTGCATACCCCTTGTTCGGGGACTCACCAGTAACAGTATTACGATCTACTACAGATAATCTTACAATTGAATTCATTCTTCCCCAATATCAGATTCTTGCAAGAGAAGGATACTCATATATCGAATGTCCGGAACTTAAACGAGAAGAGATCGAAGGAAGGATCGATCTTCCGTATTATTCTTTTCTGATCGGAGTGCCAACAAAAGGGAATGCGCATTCTACTATTATTTCAAAAGAGGATAGTTTTTTTGATCTAACTGCCCCAGTCGCTCCGTTCCCAAAGTTCATAAAAGACCCTCAAAAAGAAACTTATACTCATGTTTATGAGATAAAAGAGGATGTTTATTTACCTGAAACATCGAAAGAATTACTCGAAATATCCGAACCTTATCTCTGGCGGCAACAGACGGTTGTAATGGTGATCATACGTCCATTCACTGTTCATAATAATAGACTTAAAATCATCGATGATCTTAAGCTGTCATTCTCGCTCACCGGCAACAAAGCTGCTAACCTTTTTACAGATAAAAATTTTGAAAAGATCTTTAAACATACAATAATCAACTTTAACGTTGCTAAGAATTGGACTGCCGGAACTATAAAAGCGAAGCAGGATAATCCCTTTTCACATGCAGATAGATGGTTCAAGATACCTATTACTGAAACTGGAATTTGCAAGCTAACGAAGCAGGCATTATCTCAAGCTGGAATAGACGTAGAAAATCTCGACCCAAACGAGATCAAGGTGTTCAATGGGGGAGGATATTCTCAATATCGTACTGTATCAAGTACTTTATATCCCTTTGAAGAAGTGCCGGTATTCGTAAGCGAAAGCGGTTCTGATTTCACAGTGTATTTTTATGTAAGAGGTACAAATGGCTTCCAATTGAACCAAGACTATAATCAATATTTTAATCCATACACAGGTGAAAATATCTATTGGCTCACTTATAATTATAATACTGATCTTACTTCACACAACAATTCTCAAAACCAATCTCCCCGCAATCAAACAAAACGGGAAACGCTTACAACATACCGTTATTCCGAGCATTTCGAAGAAGAACATGTGCGATCTGATCCTCTTAAGATCGAATGGTACTGGCAGAGTTTCACTGGAAGCGGTGCAAGTACCAAATACTTCGATTTCACAGTTTCTGAACTCAACACAAACGATACACAGGAACTTATTATAAATTTCAATACTAATCCATATTCTTCTATTACAACCTATGTGAACGAAATATTGCTAACTGAATATACATCGAGTCAATCCCACAT
Organism: Candidatus Cloacimonadota bacterium; assembly: GCA_030613025.1. Taxonomy (GTDB): domain Bacteria; phylum Cloacimonadota; class Cloacimonadia; order JGIOTU-2; family JGIOTU-2; genus Celaenobacter. The sequence goes on along the minus strand of JAUWMT010000013.1, from coordinate 21,529 downwards.
TACCTATACGGGAAATTTTTTTCATAATGGGAAGAATACTATAAGGGTTGTAAAGGCAGCATCCAGTACCCAAAAACTTTTTTTCGATTATTACGAGATCAGCTATACGAAAAATCTAAAGATGGAGGATAATTACCTTTCGCTTTCTCTACCGCAGGAAAATATCGAATATACTGTGAATGTTACAAATGTTTCTAATAATGAGCTTCAGATATTCCATATACGGGATTTTGATCAGGCTTCGGAAATTACCGACTATACCTATAGCAACAATTCGCTTTCTTTTGATGCGATTTCAGACATAGCCGGCACGAAATTCTGTATTGTCAGTAATGGAGGGTATATTATTCCTGATGTTATAGAGGAAAAATTTAAACCGCTTGTATATCTGAATGGAGTTGAAATTCGATCATACTTGAGAGATGATTCAACACTTGCAAATACTGAAGCTATTATCATTACGCCTGAACAATTTTGGGAAAAATCAAAAGAGCTTGCAGATGTTCATATTCAGTATGATGGCTTGAATGTGATGGTTGTGAATGTCAATGATATTTATGATGAATTTTCCTGGGGTTTGCCCGATGTCGTTGCATTGAGGTATTTCCTTAAATACGGCTTTGATTATTATGCCTTAATTCCGGAAAGAAAATTATCTTATGTAGTACTTGCTGGTGATGGGACCAATGACTTTCGTGGTTATGAACCGGGTTCTGAAGAGAAAAATAAAATCCTTCCTTTCATAAAAGGAACAACTGTATCTGATGACAAGTTTGTCTATTTCACAAGTACAACTCCCACTTTGATGATAGGTCGGTTGCCCGGTTATACTAATTCTCAAATGGAAGTTATGATGGATAAGACAATTGATTATATTGCACAACCTAATTATGGTTACTGGCGCAACCGTGTGATCATTTGTGCAGATGATTTTCTTAAAGATGGTCGTCATAAAGAACTAGCAAATACTTACAATGCAGAGTTATGTGCTCGCGATATTGAAGATAATGTTGAGCTAGTAGAAGTTTATGGAATTCGTTATCCTCTTGATGAATTCAAAAATCGCCCTGAGGCAAATAAAGATATCATTAAAAAAATAAATGAGGGTGCAGCAGTATTCTATTACATTGGTCATGGTGGTTATGATGTAATGGGTGACGAGGAATATTTTAGGGCGAGTAGAGATATTGGGAAATTAAACAATGGGGATATGTTAAATTTCTTTCTTGCTGCTTCATGTGATATTGGATTGTTTGATTCTAATACGATTGAATGCACAGTTGAAAGATTTTTATATACAAAAAACAGAGGAGCAGTAGCAGCTTTTGCTGCAACTCGTAAGGGAGGATATGGACCTTGTACAAAGATAGTTGATTATATTGTTAATGGTGCAAGTGAAAGAATAAGAATAGGGGAAGCAGTTATAGTTGCAAAGGGTGGAAGTATTCCGAAGTCGTTTGAAAGTTATTTGCTCTTTGGTGATCCAATGTTGAGATCTGCTTTACCTGCTATCAGGGGAAATATTACCATTCCCCAAGAGCTTGCCGATTCGCTCCAGGCACGCCAAACTGCCGAATTACATGGAATTATTGATACAACTGATTGTCAGTTCGATGAAGTTTTTATTGTAGTTTATGATACCGATTATGACAAAGTATATGAATATGAGGAAAAAATCAATAACGTATGGGTGACAAAAGATACAACTTTCATTGAAAAGGGAAAGGCGATTTTTAAAGGACCAGTCTCAGCACATGATTATGATTTTAATTTCGGTTTTATCGTTCCTGATGATATATATGGTGGACAATTAGGTCATATCTTGAGTTACTCGGAAAGCTCCTCAGAAAAAGTAGATGTTGCAATGCGCTATAATAAACGTGATGATACAAAAGATCATGATCTTATCATAAACGGATATGCAGAATCTGAGAATGATGGACCTCCGCAGATCACTATGTGGATGGATAATGATGCTTTTAAGAGCGGAGATTACGTTTCTTCATCGCCTCTTATATATATAGAAATTCTTGATAGTAACGGTGTTAATATTACTAATTATCCCGGTCATCGCATTTTATTAACTATCGATAATGAAGATGAATATAATATCACCGAATATTTTATCTATGATCTGGACTCATATATACAAGGTTCGATCGAGTATCAACTGGAATCAATTCCTGCCGGTATTCACACGCTGAGATTAGAAGTTTTTGATAACTTAAACGAAGTTGCCTTTCATGAGGTTGAGTTTAAAATAAAAAGCCCTGATAATATTGATGTGCGAACTGTGCTGAATTATCCAAATCCAATGGATGATCATACTTATTTTACCTTCTATCTTGATGGCGATGCTTCCGTAGATATTGAGATTTTTACGGTTGCCGGAAGGAAGATAAAAATAATTGATAATCAGATACTACATGCAGGATATAATCAAGTGTTATGGAATGGGAGAGATGAGGATGAAGATATTCCATCAAATGGAGTATATTTTTATAAATTGATTGTAAACGGAAAGAGGATTGATGATATTTTCAAGATTATCATTTTTCATTAATAGTATTTATTTATCTTTCCTACTAATAAATTTGACAAGCAGTAATAATATTCGGAATATTGGAAACGTTAATAAAAAACTAATCTTTATATTGAAAAAAGAAAAAAGATGAGGTTATGGTAAAAGAAAAGATTGCTATGTTAATGTATTTAGTAGGTTACCCGGTTTTTTTGAAATCATTATTAAATTTCCGGTTAGAGAATGCTAATGTCTTTGATAGGAAAATACCTATATGGCAGAATTATTAAAATGCTAACTTACAAATTAGGATTTTCAGATAAAAATTTTGTCTGAAATGTTTATATTAACAATCTTATATTAAAAGGAGAAAACAAATGAAAAAGAAACTTTGCTTTCTAACAATTTTATTACTAATTTTCTCGGTTTCTCTTAGCTGGGCTATTGTAAAAGAAGCTACTGAGCCTGCAAGCAAAACAGAGAGCACCCTTCCAAAAATCATAAAAGCAGAGAGTCATCCCGTCATTCCCGAAGGTGCTGTGTTTAGATCAATCAAACATCATCAAGTAGCTCCAATTGACGATGAATATGTTAATATCCGTTCCAATAAAGCTGGTATTGAAACTGTATGGGCTGAAAATTTTGAACCTGGGGACGCATTTTGGTATTACACAGGTGCGGCTTACATAGTTACTCTTACTCCCGCCGACGAAATTGCCACACGATTTACTCCATTCCATAATGGTACACTTGATGGAACTTGGATATACTTTTATGGTGGCGATGCTACTGAAGTAACTATTACTGTTTATGATAAGGATGCCAGTGGGTTGCCCGGAACGGTGCTTGGCTCACTTAATGTAGATCCTGGTGCTGGAAATACAATAGATTTGTCCTCTTTAGACATTATACTTACTAGTATGGAAGATTTCTTTATATCTGTTAAAATTAGTATCGGTTCTGAACTTGATGTAATTTGTGATGATGGCTCAGGAGATGCTGCTCGGTCATATATTAATGATGGTACTGGATGGGTATCCGATGCTCCTTATGAATGGTGCATTGATGCAATAGTTACCTGGACTGACTCATGGACGACTGGAACTGGCGACTGGCTTTATTTAGAAGACTCTCCAACAGCTAAAGACACTGTATCTCACAGCCCCACTCATTGCTGGTGGATAGATGAAGGGGTTGGCTATACTAATAATGCATTGGTTTCCCCGACTTTCAATCTAACACCAGGACATAATCTATACTTTATAAGTATGTGGATTAACATTGAATTTCTCCGAACTGTAGCCCCTCCGGGTTATATTGATGAAACTTACAGACTTTGGATTGTAGATACAGAAGAAATAGTAACAGATTTTTGGCATCCCGATACATTAAATCATTATGAAGGTACAAATTCCTGGTGGTGCGGAAAAGTGGACCCCACCTGGGCTGGCGGCTGGGGTTATGGTAATAATTGGAATCAATGGATTGAAACCCCTGACTTAGATTTATCCACGTCCAGTCCAATTTCCCTTGATTTTATGCAGCGCTATGATGTAGAGTTGGATTACGATTATTGTTTTCTTGAAATTTCTACTGATAATTGGGCATCTCAAACTACTCTTGCTACATATAATGGAACTCATAATACATGGACCGCAGAGCAGATAGACCTTAGTAGTTATGCTAACGAAAATGTAAAAATAAGGTTCCACTTTATCTCTGATTCTGCCTGGTCTGATGAAGATGGTGAGGATACTCAAGGTGCCTGGTTCATAGATAATGTTATAATATCAGATGGTTCCACTGTTTTCTTTGAAGATAATGCAGACGATGAACTAAACTTCCTGGTGAATCCTGGCAATTTACCCTGGACATGCCTTTTCTATGATTATGATAGAGACTATCCTGCTCCTTCCATTGGGTGGGAATTAGTTGATAAAGACTATATTTTCAATGGCACATGTGATATTACAGACTATGCTGATAAAAACATTAAACTTAAAGTATCTGTAAGTACAGATGATAGTACCTATGCATTTGGTGCCGGCTTCTTCGTTGATGATTTAGCTATCACAGGAATCTCTCTTCCTGAATTTGATATTGATTGTGATTTCACGCTTGTTCCATATCCATCAACTGTAGGACTTGATATTAAGGGAGATTTAACACCTAAAGTCATAATGCATCAAGCAGGTTATGGAAGCTCAAGTGCTAACATACGTATTGATGTAGAAGGTGCAGGATTTGAACCTCCACTGTTTGATTATTATGCAAATAATGCAGGTCCATTAGCAATGGGTGAATACGGTATTTTTGATCTAACGAGAACTCCGGGCTATACTCCAGCAGAAGGGACTTATAATTATTTGGGCTGGGTAGAAGCAGCAGGAGATGTCGACTATGCTGACCCAGTGCCTGTACAAATCTATCCCGCAGGTGAATATGAACTTGGATATAATAGCAGAGTAGTAGGTCAGTTTTACTTACCTGGCTGTACAGGTGCATTAACATACTTTTCACCTTATACTGATGAAGTGCTCACAGGTACTAACAATATTAATGGTATCGGACACTTATGTTATAACCGTAACATTCCAACTGGACCAGCAGTACCACCAGAAACTGCTCCTTTAACATTCAAGGTTTATGATGCTGCTTCTCCCACTACATTAGGTACACTACTTTATGAAGAAGAAATTGATATTACCACATGGTTACGCTATCAATGGAAAAATATTCCATTCACAAGTTCAGTTCCAGTAAGCGATGACTTCTTTATATTAATTACTGGTGAATTCATAAATGGAAATGTTAATCCAGGACATCCAGCATATTTCATTCTTGTTGATGATAATACAGCTAAATACTTTGATGATGTTAGTTACTATGATGGTCATGCATTCAATTTTGTATCAGTAGGTACACTTGAAGCTTATCCTTATGATTTTTATTGCAATGCCTTAATGAATATAGAAATAGGTGTTGACCCAGGTCAGGAACCTGAAGTAGCAACAACTTACCTTAATCAGAACTTCCCGAATCCTGTAACTTCAAATACAAATATCTCATTCAACCTAAAAGCAAATTCTGATGTTAAAATTTCAGTCTATAACATTAAAGGTCAGTTAGTTGAGACATTGGTAGATAATGAAATGGCGAAAGGACCTCATACTCTTACTTGGAATAGCAAATCTCTATCTAATGGAATCTATTTTCTCAGATTAGAGACTCAAGAAACTACAATTACGAAGAAAATGGTTATTATGCGATAATCATCATTCAATTTAAGCCCTGTCCCGATAAATCGGGGTGGGGCTTTTTTTATAAAACTCATGAAAAACACTTTCAAAAATAATTCCTCAAAGATTCAACCTCTTATTTATCTGATAGCGCTTTTGATTTTAATTAATCCTTTGTTCTTCACTACACAAAAACTTCTTTTCTTTCCTGTAAAAATATTTATTCAACAAATTCTTATTTTAGCAATACTTCTGGTTTATATCTTATCAAATGATCATAGTAAAATAAAATTATCATCTCCAATAATTATCATTGCTATTTATATGGTTTATTTATTGCTGAGAACCTTGCTCCAACCAGTTCCTGTTTTCGGATTTCAGCAGTTGTACTATCTCTTTCCTTATGCATTGCTTTTCATCATTATTTCTCAATTGCAATTCAATAACAAAGAAAAACTTTTCCTCAGCAATACTTTTCTATTTAGCTTTATTATTTCAATCGTGTTTGGTGTTTTTTTGCAGGCAAAGCACTCCAGCTTTTCTAATTTTTCACGTTTGCAACTGACATGGGCAAATGCAAACTATCTTGCAAGTTATCTGCTTGTTACAATTGGATTTATTGTGTTTTCATGGAAGACATCGAAAGAAAAATGGATTCGTTATATTGCACTCGCCAGCTTAATAATTGCTCTTATATTTTTGCTGTGGACACAATCCAGAGGTGGTTTGCTCACCTTGCTTCTTTTGCTTCTCGGCATCTATTTCGTGGTTTCAATAAAAAAACATAAAACCTTGCACATAGCCATTTCCTCAGTACTTTTAATAATTCTTATAATTAGTTCCATTTTTATATTTAAAACAATCAGACCTCAAACCGTAACATTCCGAACCAGGATCTATAAAGCAACTGCTGAATATATAAGGAATAACTGGTTAATTGGAAGCGGATTGGGAACCTTTGTGCGAGAATTTCCACAATATCGGCTGAGTGATTATAAACTTCTTGGTCAGGAGGATATAATATCTCATGCTCATAATGAATTTATTGAGATCTGGGCTGAAACCGGTATTATTGGACTTGCATTATTTATCATTTTCCTTATAGTTCTTTTTGGACAATACAAACGAAATCTAAAATCAAATAATAAATATTTTATATATGCGATCACATTTTCACTTATACTTCTATTAATTCATAATCTATTCTCCATCACGATGCGGATACCGCCTATACTTATCTATTTCTTTATCCTTGCAGGTTTATTATCAGCCAATTATTCGAATGATACGGAAAATAAATCAAAATCTGTAACCAAATATATATTAATATTATTCGTGCTTGCTTTGGTAGTTTGTATATTCCAGCAGTATCGGAATGTGCAAGGATTAAAGCATTTCTCAAAGTCTAAGGAATATCTTGCTTCCAAAGACAGCAATTTACTTACAGGTGCCATTCTTGAAGCTGAAAGGGCGCACAAATACATTCCCAGTAATCCGGATTTGCTTTACAATCAGGGATTGCTCTACACCTTTCATGATGAGCATGCAAAAGCACTTCAAACCTACAATAGACTGGAGCAGCTTTCTCCCTATTATCCGCAACTTCATTTCTGGAAAGGATATGTGCTTTCCCTGAAAGGCGATTGGAACAGTGCATTGGATGAATATAAAACGGAGATAAAATATAACCAATATCCAAAAGTATATTTCAATATGGCAATTGCGTATCATTATATAAATGATGAAAATAATTCTATGATATTTTTCATGAATTATGTAGAAAAAATCAAAGAAAAAACAGAAAGACATCTTATTAAAGATAAAGAAAGAATTCTGAAAGAAGAAAGTAGGAATCTGAAATTCGCACTGGATAAACTGGCAAATTTTCATAAAAATAATCCTGCTTTGATAAACAGGATCAATTATTTAAGCCAATATTTTTTCACAGAAAAGAATAAATAATTAAAAAACTTTAATTTTCTTTACTGCCATTGAGGTGCCCTTTTTAAATAGCTTTTTTTAATAGAATTATATTATGAAAAAAAACAAGAAATTAATAAATCACATTATTCGTAATCTTCGTGACTTTCGTCTGCAACGGCGTCTTGTCTGGGCGTATCCGCCAGCTGGCGGAGAAGACTGAAGCGCAGTGAAGACGTGTGTTTAATAAAGAATTATATGTAGGAGAATTCATGGCAAAGTATCCTTTAGAGCCGTTCAAGATAAAGATGGTCGAATCCATCAAAATGCTGAGTAGAGAGCAAAGAATACATAAGATCAAACAGGCAAAATATAATCTTTTCAATATTATAGCTGAAGATATCTTCATCGACCTTCTGACAGACAGCGGAACTTCTGCGATGAGTGATTCACAGTGGGCTGGGATTATGCGCGGTGATGAATCCTATGCAGGAAGCCGAAGCTATTTGCACTTTGAGGAATCAATAAAGAGCATCTTTGGATATGAAAATGTGATCCCAACTCATCAGGGACGCGCAGCAGAAGCGCTCCTTTTTTCAACGATCCTCAAGCCCGGTGATCATGTGCCGAGTAATATCCATTTTGATACTACTGAGGGCAATATCCGTAATAATGGTGGAATACCTGTAAACTGCGTTATAGATGAAGGATTAGACCCTGCAAGCACGTTTTCATTCAAAGGTAATGTTGATATTAATAAACTTCAAAAACTGGTTGATGAAGTTGGATTGGATAAGATACCGATTGCAATGATCACCATCACAAATAACAGTGGTGGCGGGCAGCCGGTTTCACTCGAGAATATCAAGCAGGTATATAAATATTGGAAAAAACACAATGTGCCGTTCTTTATTGATGCGTGCCGTTATGCGGAAAATGCCTATTTCATCAAACTGAGGGAAAAAGGTTATGATAATATTTCGGTTAAAGATATTGCTAAAGAAATATTTGCTCATGCTAATGGTGCGACAATGTCCGCAAAAAAAGATGGGCTAGTCAATATCGGCGGCTTCATTACAATGAAGGATAGTGAACTTGCTAAGCAAATGATAAGCCGACTGATCATAACAGAAGGTTTCAGAACCTATGGCGGAATGTCTGGGCGTGATCTTGAAGCTGTGGCGATAGGTTTGCAGGAAGGATTGAATGAGGATTATCTTAAATATAGAATCGAACAAACTGCATATCTTGGTGAAAGTCTTTTAGAACAGGGAATTCCAATTGTGCAACCTCCCGGCGGTCATGCGATCTATCTTGATGCCCGCTCGATCCTACCGAATATATCTCAAGAATATTTTCCAGCACAAGCTCTTTCTGTATCGCTGTATATCGAAGGTGGCATTCGCAGTGCAGAGATCGGCGGTCTTATGTTTGCATATATTGATGAAAAAACCGGTAAAACTATCTATCCCGAACTCGATCTCGTACGGCTTGCAATTCCTCGTCGTGTATATACTAGATCACACCTCGATTTTGTTGTTCAAACAGTGAAGAAAGTTATGGATAACAGGCATATGCTCAAGGGATTACGCATAACTTATCAACCAAAATTGCTCAGACATTTCACTGTCGAGCTTGAAGAAATTTCTTAGGATTAATATGGGAAAAACAATTATTGAAAAATTAATTCAGCTTCATTCCGATGAAGAGGTATCAGCAGGAAATATTGTGTGGATGAAGCTCGACATACGCACTGCTCGTGATTTCGGCGGACCAAATGTAGTAAAAAATCTGGAGAAACACTATCCCGATGCAGAACTACCTGATAAAGAAAATCTCTTTTTCACCTTTGATACTGTTGCTCCTGCCAAGACTATTCCTTATGCAAACAATCAGCAGATTTGCCGTGATTTTGCTCACAAAAATGGACTCAAGGTTTATGATGTGGATGCAGGTATTGGCACACACATTCTCATGGAAAAAGGATTTGCACGCCCGGGAAGAACACTGGTCGGAACTGACAGCCACTTCAACATTCTTGGAGCAGTAAATGCATTTGGACAAGGAATGGGAGACCAGGATATTGCATTTGGTTTTCGAACCGGAAAAACGTGGTTTGAAGTTCCAGAAACAATAAAGATCAATCTGAAAGGCGCATTTTCATATCCTGCAACAGGTAAAGATCTTGTGCTTTTTATTCTTAAAAAAATTGGCAGCAAAGGAGCTCTTGGAAAATGTATTGAGTATTTTGGTGAATGCTTACAGGATTTGCCCTTTGCTGAATATATCACTTTGTGCAGCATGATGACGGAAATGGGCGGCATTGTTGCTTTCCCAGAACAAAATGCTCAAGTAACTCAATGGCTGAAAGAACGAACAGGTGAAGATCAAAAATTCATTGTTGCTGACGAAGATGCCCAATATGCTCAAAAAAATGAGATCGATGTTTCCGGCTTACCACCTCAGATCGCATGCCCACCAAAACCCGATAATGTCAAAGATGTATCTGAACTCAAAGGATTAAAAGTGGGCTCGGTCTTTGTGGGCTCATGTACAAACGGTCGAATTGAGGATATGCGTTATCTTGCTGATATTCTGAAAGATAATCATGTCGCAGAAGGTGTAATGCTTCGGGTAGTTCCTGCAACAAGAGAGGTTTATGGGCAGATGCTCCAGGAAGGTTTAATCGATATATTTTTCAATGCTGGGGCAATTGTGTCAAATCCAGGATGCGGAGGATGTGCATCAGGGCAAATCGGCATGACCGGTAAAGGTGAAGTTCAAATTTCAACCTCAAACAGGAATTTCAAAGGCAAGCAGGGGGACGGTGAAACCTATCTGGCAAGTCCTGTAACTGCTGCTTTAGCTGCATTAAAAGGAGAGCTATAAATAACTCATGTTTCGCAATAGATATTATTAAGGTTCAATATGATTATTTTAAACAATTTCCATCCTGTTAAATTTGAATATCTAATTTCTAATAAAATTTCAAATGACAAATAAAAAGAGATTCGATTTAGAGGAGAGAACTGCAAAATTTGGTGAGGATATTATCGAATTTGCTATAAAGAGTATAATATTATGAACCACGAAAATAAAAGTATGCCCTCATTCCCAATCCCTTCAGTCTTCTCGTTCCCAAATCCCCGTTTGGGAACGCAACAATTGATGAATGATGATTAGCGATTTGAGATTTATGAAGATAACCGAGCAGCAATATTCTCCTATGAAACCACATTCTAACTTTCTCAAAATGAATGTATTAGAGGTTTATCAAAATATGATGATATTATGCATTCCCAATCTGGGGATTGGGAATGAGACTGCAAAGTGGTGCAGTCGAAAAAATTAAAAGATGAAGCAAAAATTACTTCGACATTATAATTTTGACATTTTATTTGTAATTAGTCCCGACAGGTCGGGAGGGTTTAGAAATTTATTTAGTAATATACATAAAGGTTAAAATATGATTTTTTTATTAATTTACGCCCTACGAAATTTCAGTAAATAATATATGAAGAACCTGTTTTTATTGCTGATACTGGTGATCATTCTGATTTCATGCACACATCAGGAACAGCTCATAGAAATTGAACCCCCTGATCCTTATGATCATGTGTATGGAAAACTCAAGACCGGAAAATCGCTCTATTCCATCCTGCTTGATAATGATGTATCTTATCAGGATGCATATAAAATTACAAAAGAGCTTAACAAACTTTATGATCTGCGTTACTCACATCCAAATGACGGTTTCCATCTTAAAATCGATACCCTTGGAGTGGTTCAGATCATAGAATATTTACCAAATAAAATTGATAAATATATTGTTGCGAGAGATTCCACTGATGAATTTGAAGTATTCCATGAGAAGTTAGTGCTTAAAAAAGATATCCGTCTGCTCACAACCATATTGAAATCATCTTTATATGAAACTCTTGTAGATGGGGGATTAGATCCGCAATTGGTAATGAAGTTCAGTGACATTTTTCAATGGGATATTGATTTTTTTATAGACCCTCGTGAAGGTGATACGTGCTCTATCATATATGAAGCATTTAGTCATAATGGGGAAATCCTCAAATATGGAAATATTTTAGGAGCTTCATATCGTGGAAAACTTTTTGATCTTACCGCATATTACTTTGATAATGGCAGCAATGTGCGCGGATATTACTCAAATGACGGAGAATCCTTCCAAAAAGCATTTCTGCGTTCTCCTCTGAATTACTCTTTCATAAGCTCATATTTTGGAATGCGACTGCACCCGATCACCAAAAAAGTATGGCTTCACAATGGAGTAGATTATGCAGCTCCTCATGGAACACCTGTGGTCAGCTCTGCGGACGGAAAAGTAATTCATAAGGGTTGGAAGGGAGGACACCCCACACCTAAAGGTAATACTGGCGGGTATGGAAATACAGTGATGATCCGACACACGAATGGTTATAAAACTTTGTATGGTCACTTAAGTGCTTATGTGAAAAATCTTTATGTTGGCAAGCGTATTCAACAGGGAGAAGTGATCGGCTATGTGGGTTCAACCGGCTGGTCAACCGGTCCGCACCTGCATTACACGATCTATCAGCATGACAAACCTATTAATCCTCTCTCTCTAAATAATGTGTCCGGTCCTCCGATTCCTGAGCAATCCATGAATGAATTTATGGATTCTGTTCACTATATTGACGAGCTCTTCAAAGAATCCCAAAAGACCTTTCTTCAATCAATTTTTGGTTAGCATGAACAAGTTCTACAAAAATACACTTATCGGGGATTTAAAAAGCAAAAAATTTGACAGTTTAATTGGGTTGTCACGTCTTTACCTATAATGCAAAAAGATTGTACAATAACAGGAAAAATTTGGCTCATTATTGACCATCAGAACACTCTTATTAATGACATTGACACTGATATGATCTTTCATAATCAATACCTTGCGATCACAGATATTGATAAAATGGGGCAATACACTTTTGATAATCTTGAAGGATGGAAAGACTTTGTGTCAAAAGCAGAGAAGGGCGATATTGTTATTGTAGGGAAAAATTTTGGTGCCGGCTCATCACGTCAGCAGGCGGTTGATTGCTTTGCATCTCTTGGTATTCAAGCCATCCTCGCAGAATCTTTTGGTGCGATCTATAAAAGGAATGCTATTAATTCCGGAATGCCGATATTAACTATTACGGATATTGATCTTTCAGAATTATCACAAAAGGAAAAGATCACTATTGATCTTGAAAAGGGGACAGTTTCCAATCAATATATAAATATCCAACCATTCTCAAAAGTTCAATTCGATATTTATAAAGCTGGGAATTTGTTTACTTTTGGTAAGAAAATAATTGAGAAATAAAAAAAAGATAAAGAAAGGAGCAACAAAAGTGAAAGTTTGTAGTAAATTTGGACTATTGCTTTTGATGTTCACGCTGTTACTTGTGAGTTCTGCATTTGGGAAAATAGTACCCAATAATGAAGCTGTTGAAGGTCTGAAAGTTGAAAATGTTCCACATGATGACGGTGGAGGGCTTATGCTGAGCTGGAAACCTCTACCAAAAGAAAAACGCATAATCGAATATCGCATTTATCGTGGTTATACACCAGATAGTTTATTCTATATTGGAAAGATCCCCGTGGATGCTAAGATGGGTGTTGCAGCCGATACTATGAAATATGTAGATCAGGGCTGGACATTCTTCGTTGATGCAACCTCGCGAGCAAAGCTGAAACATGAAAAGGGACAGAAAAAAGGAACAAAAGGAGCAGAAGTACTCTTTCGTACTGTTCCGCGGGATATGAAAGTGTACGGTCCTATGATGGACCACTATCGCATACTCGTCGTGATCCCTGATAAAGAATATATGTATCATACTAAGATGAAGGAGTTCACAGATATAGATTCTAATGAAGATGGAACTGTTGACACCACATCTACGATTCTTGCAGGTATGAAACTGGAGCAACTTAAGTATATTCTGACAAAACTTACTGTTGGCAAAGAATATTATTATGCGATTCAGGCACTTAATATGAACCGTTCTGCTTCTCCTCTATCCGAAATCGCAAGCGGACAAACAACTGATGATCCGCCTGAAAAATTGAAAGAATTTTATGCAGTGGCTGTTACGGATAAAAAGCAAATGCAGTTTGAGTGGTCATTGCCTGTTTTTACAGATGACCAAAAACAATTCAACATCTATCTTTATGATGAATTTGATGATCAGCATCTGATATTTACACGTCCTGATGCCTATCCTTATACACCTCAGACAAATGCAATAGTACCTTACGATTCCATTGCAGCACGCTTTGATGCATTTAATCCTGCAAATATGAAATGGTACAAATTCAATATAGGAGAACAGGACAGACAGGATCAGGAAACGCTAGCAAAAGACGAACCGATTCCTGCTGAGAGCATTACTTCTGCCATTCTGCCCAAACCTCCTGTTCATTTCACTGTAAAAGACCAACCAAATGATAAAGGCGATCAGCTACAGGTTTACTTCGGTTATCCCTATTACGGTCTTTCTAAATTAACCTATAATGATGCATTCACTAAGCTGACAGTTAACTACTTCATCAGTGAAAACTCTATGTATGAAGTGACCCGCCTGATCTTAACGATTAATGATACAACAAAAACAGAAAAAACAGAATATGTGCTCGATAATAAACTTGAGTTCAAAGTAAATTGGGATCATACGCAGCCAATGGAGATCAAGGGTACTTTTGTCTGCAAACATAAGGGACAGGAGCCATTACCGGATGATTTTGCCATTACTCATACCTTCAGATTTGATCCTGAGATGCAAGTGGTTATCATCGACTATCCACCTAATGAGCAGATGAAAGAACAAATCGATTATTATTATCAGGTGTATAGAATAAATCATACAAGTGAAGTGTACCGATATGCAAAAGAACTTTCATTCAGGGAGAGAGAATATGTCGATAAAATTGCTTATGAAACAGTGCAATTCCGTGGAACTCCACGTTTCTCTCTTGATAAAAAGCTGCTTTATTTCAGCACATATCTTAGTGTAGTAAATTATAAAGATCAATATCCTTTCTACACTCAAGCCATTTATCTTGATCAACTAAAACAGCAGGATGAAGAGATCAGAGCAGAAATTGCAGAACTTCAAAAAGAATTGGAAACTGTAACCGATAAAGAAGAGATTGAAAAAATTGGAAATCGTATAGCTTTATATACAGATTATATTGAAGATAAACCTGAAATTGTGAAAGAAGCAAATCAGCTTAAATCTGATAAAGAGCGGATGAAAATGCTTTATAAAGCACACTGTACTAATATACGTTCATTTGAATATTATATACGAAAAACTGACGGACAAGGACATTTTATTGATACTCCTGTCTATACTGCACCAAACGGCGAACAATATATCTTCCCAAAACAGAATTGGTTCAACAACGATGAGATTATTACTCTTGTTGCAGTACTCCTATTTGCAGCGCTTGTGTTTTTCATGATCAAAGCTGCACGAAAAGGTAAGAGATTATATATTAGACCAATCGCAGGTATTCAGGAAATCGACAATGCTATAGGACGTGCAACAGAAATGGGTCGTCCTATCCTTTTTGTTCCCGGATTGAGCAGTATCAGTGACGTGGCTACTCTTGCCGGATTGGCAATTCTCAGCAAAGTTGCTAAGAAAGCAGCCGAATACGACACAAGAATACTTGTACCTTGCCGTGACTTCATCGTGCTTCCTATTGCTCAGGAAATAGTCAAAGAAGCACATTATGAAGCCGGTCGTCCTGATACTTACGATAAAAATAGCGTATTCTTTATCACACAGGCACAGTTCGCTTTTGTAGCCGGTGTGAATGGTATAATGATACGTGAAAAAACTGCAACGAACTTCTATATGGGAATGTTCTGGGCTGAATCACTTCTTATGACAGAAACAGGCAGCGCTACAGGAGCAATTCAGATCGCAGGTACGGACGCAGTTAATCAGTTACCATTCTTCATCACAACATGTGACTATACATTAATTGGTGAGGAACTCTATGCAGCAAGTGCATATCTCTCCAAGCAACCTCTTATCCTCGGTACCCTAAAAGCACAAGACTATATGAAACTTCTTATTGTTATTACTGTGGTTTTAGGAACTATCCTCTCAACTGTTCACCTTACGTTCTTTATGAACTGGTTCCCGGATAAATAGAAAGGAGTTTCATAATGAAAAGACAAATACCCTTAATGATAGTTTTGATTCTCGGCTTACTCTTCGTGGCTCATGTATTTATTCCAAGCAGGCTCTCTACGGACTATCTTGACTGGTTCATGAAATGGACGAAAGTCATTGGTCCTTTTGCGATTGTTCTTGGTGTGTTCAGTCTTGTATATGTTCACTATAATAAGATCAAACGTAAAGCCCCAACCTGGGGATACAGTATTGTTACACTTACTGCACTGGTAGTTACTACAGCAGTTGGATTTATCTGGGGTATCCAGGAGGGTACTCCATATATGTGGATATTTAAAAATTTCAATGTTCCGCTTGGTGCTACGATGTTTTCTCTCCTTGCATTTTATATTGCCTCTGCTGCCTATAAAGCATTCCGAGCCCGTTCTATCGAGGCGACTGTGCTCCTTGTTGCTGCAATAATCGTGATGTTGGGACGAGTTTCAATCGGTCAGGCAATCACACACTGGATCCCGGATATTACAGAATGGATCCTCAATGTACCTAACCTGGCAGCCAAGCGTGGTATTGCGCTTGGTGTAGGACTTGGTATGACTGCAACTTCCCTAAAGATCATGCTTGGGATCGAGCGTTCATACCTTGGCGGAAAGGATTAAGGTGAAATCATGAAATTTGCAGATAGAATTCAAAAAGTTGATAGAAGAATAATCTATGTGATCCTTTTACTCGCAGTTGTTTTACCTCTTGTTTTTCGTCTTGGATTCAAGACCTATACGACCACACCGGTTGAAGACCTTTACCGTCATATTGATGCTGCAGCCGGCAAAGATGATTTGGCTATCTTAATGGACTTCACACACGATCCCGGTGTTCTTCCCGAATTATATCCTATGGATCTGGCAATTCTCAGACACTGTTTTGAGAGAAATATAAAAGTCTTCACGATATCCTTCCTTCCGCAGGGAGCAGCTATTATTCAGATGGCTCTTTCTGAAGTTAAAGAAGATTACCCAAATATAGAAGCAAATGTTGATTATTGTAACTTCGGTTTTAAACCCTGGAGCACGAAACTTCCCATCATGCTTGGCATGGGTGATGATATTGCAGAGGCAGTGGAAACAAACAGTGAAGGACTTAAGCTGGAGAATCTTCCAATCATGCAGAATATGAAAAATTATGACAATATACAGGTTGTTGTAGAAATATCAGGATCCTCAATGGGTCAATTCTGGGTAATCTATGCACGTGCTAAATTCGGTGTCGATGTGGCAGTTGGTCTTACTGCAGTTATGGCTGCTGACGTATATCCTTATCTTCAGTCAGGCCAGTTTGTTGGTAGTCTTGGTGGATTGAAAGGTGCAGCTGAATACGAACAACTCGTTGATATCTTTGCTATGAACGGTTTAGAGTTCAGCAAGAAAAAAGCACGTAATATGGCATGGGTCGAAGCACAATATGAAGAGTTGCCCGAATTAGCGCAACTCTATAAATATAATAAAGCTCGTATCGGTATGGATGCACAGGCAATTGTTCACGTTCTCATCATTTTCTTCATTATTCTTGGTAACATTGGCTACTTCCTCGATAGACGTGCACAGAAAAAAAGTATGTGAAATAAGGAGTAAACATGACTGAAACTATTGGAATCTGGATTGCTGCATTTTTAACACTCTGTATGTTCTCTTTCCTGTATAAGGATAATCCCTTCTACAAATTTGCAGAGCACCTCTTCGTAGGCGTTTCGATGGGTTATTATATTCCTTATACTTATTATAATGCCTTTATTCCGTACGCATACAATCCTCTGTTTCTCAAAAAGGAATACATTCTTATTATACCCTTCATTATCGGTTTTTTATACTGGTTCAGATTTTCTTCAAAATATAGCTGGGTCAGCCGTTATCCTATTGCGTTTGGCATGGGTATGGTAGGTATGGGTGTTCCGATGTCCATGCACGCAACTGTGCTGGTGCAAATGAGGTCAATGATGCTTCCTCTCGACAATATCAATATCATTTTGATATTTATTGGAACGATAAGCATTCTTTTGTATTTTTTCTTTTCCAAAGCCCATGAAGGGGTTTACGGAAAGTTCACTTCCATTGGTATCTGGTTCATGATGGTTGGATTCGGTGCATCATTCGGCTACACTGTGATGGCGCGTATCTCATTATTAATTGGGCGAATACAATTCCTTCTTGGTGACTGGTTAGGATTAATTAAATAACTTAAGTTTCGTAATTATAAAGAAGCTTAAATTTCACCCTGTGAAATAAATCGAAGATTTAGCTTTGCTATTTCACGGGGTGAATATCGAACAAGGATTAACGATTTAGGATTTGAGAAGTGGATAAATCAAAAATCTCCAATCGGTGTTCCTTGTTCTTAAATCGAAGAAATGAGTGCTTTTTGACCTTAGTGGAAGTTGATTTTATTGATTTTAATATTAACACGAAAGTTTAATTAAATAAAAATCAAAAGTATATAAAAGCACAAAGATTATGATATGATTTCATGGCTTTGTGCTTTTTCTCTTTGAATATGAAAAAAAGAATAATTCAAATAGGTTTCCTCGTCATACTTCTTGTAGTTATTTATGTGAGAATATCGCATGAGAAGAGTAAACCTCTCAAGGAAACCCGGCTTGCACTTGGCACCTTTGTTACCATTGATATTCAGGAAAAAAATAAACAAAATAGAGAAATTATTGATTCTGTGTTTTCACTTATTAAAAGCTACGAAAAGCAGTTCTCACTAACTTATTCCGAAAGTGAAACTAACAGAATAAATAATAGTGAGAATTCGACGCTCATTTCAGATGATATGCAGGACATGCTGACAATTTCAAAACAGATCGGCAATGAAACCGAAGGTGCTTTTGATGTTACAATAGGGAAGATCATACAGATGTACGATTTTGTTGATGAGGTCATTCCTGCCCAAGCTGAGATAGATTCTGCACTTGTTTTTGTTGGTTTTGAAAATATCAATTGTAAAGATGAAAAATTGTATATAAAAGATCAAGAGATTTTCATCGATCTTGGAGGAATTGCAAAGGGCTTCATTGTTGACAAAGCTGTTACTTATTTGAAACAGAAAGGCATTACTCAGGCAGTAATAAATGCAGGGGGAGATCTTTTTGTTATGCGGAATCCCAAAACAGATGTCTGGAAGATCGGCATTCAGCATCCCCGAAATCCATCAGCCCTGTTTGGTTCGGTCGAGGTACAAGACATGGCGGTGGTCACATCAGGAGATTATGAACAATTCTTCATGAAAGACGGAAAACGCATTCATCATATCATTGATCCACAAACCGGCTATCCTTCATACAAATCTGTGAGCGTTACAGTCATAGCGCCAAATACTACAATTGCAGATGCGTTATGTACTGCACTTTTTGTTATGGGACCTGAAAAAGCGATCAAACTTGTAAATCATAAGAATGATATCGAAGCGCTTATTGTCTTTGAAAATAATGGGGAACTTTGCTATGTTTTTTCAAATAATTTTGACAAATATAACTTCACTCTCATAGATTCCACTGCGAAGTTTGGTAAGGATATACTAATGAAACTAAATGATCAGGTATCGCAGTAGATATTATAAAAGGTTAAATATGATTTTTTTAAGTAATTTCACCTCCTGCGAAATTTGAATACCTAATTAAAAATATCTAATTTCTAATGAAATTTCAAATGACGAATAAAAAAAAATCTAAAGAATCAAAACATTGGTTGAGAATGATTTCAAAAGCAGTTCCGCCTGATATATATGAAATTATCTAACAGTGTAAATTTAATTGTCTCATCAATTATAATTAAATCAAGGAATAAAAAATTGCTTTGACATTTAAGTTTTGACATTTTATTTGACATTAGAAATTAGGGTTTAGAAATTAATTCAAGTCTAACTTAAAATTCGAAGAATATATATAAAGGTTAAATATGATTTTTTTAAGTAATTTCCGCTCCTGCGAAACTTCAGTTAATGATATTCAGAATCAAAAAGACACAAGGAAAATTCCGATCAATAAAGTCGGTGTCAAAGGACTGCAATATCCAATCGTTCTACAAGATAGGACAAACGGAACGCAGAATTCTGTGGCGGATATCAATATGTATGTTGAGCTACCTCATGATTTTCGCGGTACGCATATGAGCAGATTTGTCGAGATCCTTCATCATTACCATAGAGATATAATAATTGATAATCTTGAAAAACTTCTTGCTGAGATGAAACAAAAACTGGATGCTGATGTTGCATATCTTGAAATGGAATTTCCTTATTTCATCAAAAAAGCTGCACCTGTTACAAAGGAGGAATCTCTCTCTTCCTATCAGTGCGGTTTTAAGGCAAGTTTGAGTAAGGAATTTATTTTTGAAATGTATGCAACAGTACCTGTGCTTTCTCTATGCCCTTGCTCAAAAGAAATTAGCCGGTATGGTGCACATAATCAACGAGCATACGTGACAGTTAATATTGTGTACAACGACTTTGTGTGGTTGGAAGAATTAATAGAGATCATCGAAAATGCTGCTAGCAGCCAGGTATATTCACTTTTGAAAAGACCTGATGAGAAATATGTAACAGAGAAAAGTTATGATAATCCCAAATTCGTAGAAGACATTGCGCGTGATATAGCGATTGTTTTGAAAAACGATTCAAGGATATCGAAGTTCTCTATCGAAGCAGAAAGCATTGAGTCCATACATAACCACAATGCTTATGCAATGATTAAAAGTTCATAGAGGTATAATATGACAAATAGAAACGATATTGTTAAATTCTGCAATGAATATTTAAAAGCCGATACTTTTAATGATTATTGCTATAATGGACTTCAGATCGAAGGCAGAGAGGATATTTCCAAGATCGTGACTGGCGTAAGTCTTTCCAAACAATTCATTAAAAAAGCAATCGATGAAAAAGCAGATATGATCATTGTTCATCATGGTTTATTTAAAAATCAGTTAGGCGAACCGCCACGTATAATCGGGATTTTCAGAGACAGGATAAAGCTATTGCTGGAACACGACATCAATCTTTGCGGTTACCATCTTCCTCTTGATGCTCATCCTGAAATAGGCAATAATATAAGTCTTGCACGTTTATTGGAACTTCAGGATATTAAGCGTTTGAATTCCCCCTTTTACGGAGATATAGGATATATTGGAGATGTGAAAGATCAAATGAAATTTGCGGAGTTCATTAAACTTATTGATAAAAAACTGAATACACATTCTTATATCCTCGCAGCAGGTCATGAATTTGTGAAAAAAGTCGGCATCATATCGGGAGGAGGTTCTGTTGAATATTCTTCCGCCTTTGAACAAGGTGCTGATACGTTTATAACAGGAGATATTAAAGAGAATATAGTACGCGAAATTGACGAGATCGGTTTGAATTTCATTAATGCCGGACATTATAATACAGAGAAGCTCGGAGTACAAAATCTTGGTAAGCTTGTATCAGAGACATTCAACATTGAGACAAAATTTGTTGATATTCCATGCAAAATATAATTTTTCCTAGAAAATTCCATAAGGAAATTTCCAAAGGGATTTAATGATATTCTGTTTAGATTAATTTTTTTTCATGTTTTATTTCAGGAGTTACAGTTTTGTGATAAGAAATTTACTATAATTTAATGATTTCATGCAATAAAT
>JAUWMT010000044.1 GCA_030613025.1 Candidatus Cloacimonadota bacterium | reverse complement strand
TATTTTGAATTAAAAGATTTTGAAAAAGCTAAAAAATACTGTCTGATGGCAATCAACGAAGGTATTTCTGGAGCTATGTTTGGTTTAGCTTTGCTTTATCAAACAAAATTCAAAGACTTTAAAAAAGCTGAAAAATATTACCTCATGGCAGTGGAAAAAGATCATTCCGAAGCAATGTATAATTTAGCTTTGCTTTATGACACCGAATTCAAGGACTTTAAAAAAGCTGAAAAATATTACCTCATGGCAGTGGAAAAAGAGGATGAGGATGCAATGCTTCTGTTAGCTAATCTTTATTCAACTGAATTACAGGACTTCAAACAATCTGAAAAGTACTATCTTATGGCTGTTGAAAAAGAACATGCTGGTGCAATGTATAATTTAGCACTGCTTTATAAAACAGAATTCAAAGACTTTAAAAAAGCTGAAAAATATTACCTCATGGCTATCGAGAAAGAAAATGCCGGTGCAATGTATAATTTAGCTGTGCTTTATGAGGATGAATTCAAAGACTTCAAAAAAGCAGAAAAATATTACCTCATGGCTGATGAACACAAACAAAAAGAAGTTTGGAATAGTCTTTCGTGGATGTATTTTGAAAATATTCTGGATAAAGATAAAGCAATTACATATGCTAAAAAAGGATATAAAATTGAGAAAACAATGTTCATGGCTCATACTTATACAATGATACTTTTATGGAACAATGAAATCGAAAAAGCTTTAAGAATATCAAAAGATTTTATGGAAAATGAAGATGCTTATGAGGAATTTCCTAAAGATATCAGGGAATTTATTATTCTATTAATTGCAAAAAAACAGTTTCATTCAGCTTTTAAAATATTCAATGAAAATCCATTCCAGTTAAAGGATAGGTTTAAGCCATTATATTACGCATTGATGTATTTCATGCAAGAGGAATATCCCAACGAATACATAAAAATGGGAAGTGAACTGAAGCAGACGGTTGAAGAGATCATTGCCAAGATCGAAAAGATGGAAAAGGATTATTATTAAATTATAAACTTACCTTCTCCACTTTTCCGTCTTCCATTTCCTCTTTGTTCTCTGCTTACCTCGGCTCACTTCCCTACTTGCTGCGCCCTATCACGGCATAGTTTTAATGTAACCGAATAATAACATAGTTCAATGAAGCAAAATCTTCTTATATCCTCTGTGTCCTCTGTGGTGCTGTATTGTTATTTTGTGATAATCGTCCCGGTCCTTCCTTCCAAGGCATCCACTGCATGATCGAGCGAAGTAATGATCGACTTATCACCACCTGCTTTCACGAATCGGATCGCTGCCTGCATTTTGGGTCCCATACTTCCAGCAAGGAAATGCCCTTCATCATAATACTTTTCAGCTTCCGCGACCGTTATTTCACCCAGTGCTTTTTCATCCGGTTTCCCATAATTAATGCATGCATTCCGAACATCAGTCAATATCAGGAATATATCTGCATTTACAGATTGTGCAAGAATGTTGCCGGTTTTGTCCTTATCAATTACTGCCTCAATACCGCTAAAGGTTCCGTCCGGATTCTTTTTGACAGGCACACCGCCACCGCCGGATGCAATAATGATTGCTCGTGCAGCTACCAGAGCTTTTATGCAATCTGCTTCCACAATAGTATGCGGTTCCGGGGAAGGAACGACACGACGCCAAGTTTTTTCACCTTGCGGTTTTACCTGTTTTACGACATATCCTTTTGTCTCATGCAAATCCAGTGCAACTTCCTTAGTATAGAAAGGTCCTACCGGCTTTGAGGGATCATCGAAATCAGGATCGTCCTCATCAACAAGAACCTGTGTTATGACTGTTGTTATCGGAATATCTTTCCCTTTATTCATAAAGTAATTTCTCAGAATATTCTGGAACATATACCCGATCTGCCCCTGTGTCATTGCGCCAATTACATCGAGGGGTTGAGGAGGAACAAGCTGCTTTCCTTCCTCCTGCTGGATAAGAAGATTACCTGCTTGCGGGCCGTTTCCATGCGTAATTATCAGCTTATAGCCGAGTGCATTCATCTTTACTAGCTGATCACAGGTGATCGCAACATTTTCGAACTGCTCTTCTGCAGTACCCTTTTCATTTGCCTGTTTAATGGCATTGCCGCCCAGGGCGATGACAACAAGTTTTCTTTTATCATTCATCATTTAATATCTCCATGTTTTGAAATTTGAAATTCGAAATTTGAAATTTTTTAATTATCCAATAATTTTTTTGTATAAGCATAAACCGACACACACCTCACTCCGCCAGCTGGCGGAGTACTCCTCTCAAGAGGAGATTTTCTCGGTGCTCTCTGTGTTCTCTGTAGTTTCATAAATCATTGTTTGCGATATTATTTCAAATTTCAACCTTCATTCCTGCGATCGTCATTGCCATGATCGCTTTTTGAGTGTGAAGCCGGTTCTCTGCAATATCTACAATTATTGATCGAGGTCCACTAGCGACTTCGTCTGTAACTTCTTTACCTCTGTCAACAGGCATTGGATGAACAAACAACCCATTATTTGTGCGTTTCATTCGTTCTTCAGTGCATATCCAGTCAGTTAATTTACTAGCTCTTTCGATCTCAGCTTCCTTACCAATTTCATAGAAATCCGGTCCGAACCAATTCCTGGAATAAACGAATTCCACATTCTGGGTGTATGCTTCATCAGGATCGTGGCAGATCTCGAATTTTCTACCATTCTTTTCGCAGTTGGCTTTTACTTTATCAATCTCTTCTTTCGGCAGATCATATCCTTCGGGAAAAGCAAGACGCACATTCATTCCCAGGCGTGAGGTTATCAGAAGATTCTCATGAACAGAGCAATAAGATCGGGCGAGTGAGCCGTGTGCCCAGGTCATGAGCACTGTTTTTCCTTCCAGATCACCCCTGTGCTCCTGCATTCCCATAACATCTGATAAACCCTGACAGGGATGATATTTATCATCAGCCATATTTATGATCGGAGCATCCATCCATCTGGCATATTCGCGTAGAAGCGCATCGCCATCTCCATAATTTTCCACCGAGGTTTCCAAAATTCTTATGCCCATTCCGCAGGCATATCTATCCAATACTTGTGCTGCGTCCTCAATAGTCTCTCCAGCTTGCACCTCGACTCCGTGGCTTGTCTTTTTAAGACGCATGGTTTTGGGCTCCAGGAATTGTGCATGACCACCAAGTTCCGTGGCAGCAGCTTCAAAAGATATTCGTGTTCGGAGTGATGGATTAAAGAAAAACATAAGAAATGTTCTGTCCTTTAATAATTCAATATATTTTTCTCCAAAACGGTCTGCTTTCATCTCTTTTGCGAGTTTCAAAAGCGCCTCGATCTGTTTCAGTGAGAGTTCCTGGGTACAGATTATATCTTTACCTTTGATATCTATTAACATTTTTTTCTCCTACATATAAATACTTTTACCACACGTCTTCACTCCGTTACGCCGTTGCAGGCGAAAGGCACGAAATTCACGAAAAAACTGATGGAGATTCAATTCTCCATTTTTTCTTAACTTTATAACACAATCCTTTCAATATCTACTTTTGGAAAGGATGAGAAATTCACCAGCAAACCCAGCTTCAACTTAGTAGCTTTAAGATAATTTAAAAGTTGAGCTCTATGTACATCAAGAATCTGACTAACTGCTTTTATTTCAATAAGAATTGAATCGAAGCATATAAAATCTGCTCTGTAAGTCTGGTTTAAAGGAGTATTTTTATAACTTAATCTTATCTCTATTTGGCTTTGAAAAGGGATTTTTCTTAAATCAAACTCTTTTTCTAAACACTCTTGATATACTGATTCCGAAAAACCAGAACCCATTGTTTTATATACTTCAAAAATTGCTCCTTGAATTGCATAACTTTTTTCTTTGAAAATAATTTTTTCGTGTCTTTCGTGTGTTTCGTGGTTCAGCATTTTCTATTTATATTTTTAATTTACAATCTTCCACCCATTAAGAGTGTCATGATCGCTTTTTGTGCGTGAAGACGGTTTTCAGCTTCATCATAAACTACGCTTTGGGGTCCATCGATCACAGCATCGGTAACTTCCATATCGCGATCAGCAGGTAAACAGTGCATGTATATCCCATTTTTGTCGATGAGTTTCATCTTCTTTTCATCGCATATCCAGTGTTTGTTTCTTTCGAAGAGATCCTTCATACCATCCAGATTTTCTTCTTTGATCTTTTTACCATTTTCATCCATTTGAGCAAAGAAGGGAAGAGCACCCCACGATTTAGGATAAACCACATGAGCTCCTTCAAATGCTGCTTCCATATCATCTGTTTCTTCAAAAGTACTGCCATTCTGAGCAGCATATTCATGGCATTTTTTGGTAACTTCAGGATCGAGCTCGAATCCTTTTGGACGGGCAAGAATGACATCCATCCCAAGAAGAGAAGGTGCGAGGGCAAGACTTTGAGGAACTGCGAAAGGTTTCGATGTGGAACCGGAATATGCCCAACTGATCACGAATTTTTTCTTCTTGAAATCACCGAACTTTTCCTTGACCGTTAACATATCTGCAAGTGCCTGACATGGATGATAAACATCACATTCCATATTAATAATTGGAATATCGGAATAGTGAGCAAATTCCTTCATTGTTTCGTGTGCAAAACCATAGATCCATTGTGAAGGTGCCCCATACATTCTGATTGCCAGAGCATCTCCGGTTCTGCTGAGAACCTGGGCAACATCACAGATCCTTTCGGTTTTGTAAGGGACCTCAAAACCTTTTCTGGCAGGAGTGTATGTTTTCCCTGGTTCAAGGTCCACATGAAAACCGCCAAGCTGTTGAATACCTGCTGCGAATGTACTTCTGGTTCTTAGGGATGAATTAAAGAACATTGTATAAAGTGTTTTTCCTTTCAGGATGTGGGATGTATCTTCGTTAATTGCATAACGTGTCTTCAACTCTTCTGCGAGACGAAGCATTGATTCCCATTCTTCTTTTGTATAATCGATTTCAGGGCTGAGCCAATCTCTGCCCAAGAATTTATTTGTTCGCATTTTCTTCTCCTTATCCCGGTAAAATTACATAATAATATAATTGCCGGTCTAAATATTTTTTGTTTTATTTATAGTGTTTTGTTGTTTGTAAAAGTATTCCTGCGTTAGAAAATACAGGATAATCGCCTGGTCTTGTAGATCGAGGTCAACATACTGTGACTGTTATTTACAGTTTTCATTATCCAGTATCTCCTGTATTTTTTTTAGAGCGCTAATTTTTTTTCCTTAATAAAAAATATGTCAATTTATTCGTTACGTGAATACGTAAGATATCGCGAACGTTTTGCTTCACCAAGCTGGGGCTTGGTAAAGAGCAGTGGGAGTTGAAATAAGAAAATATCGTAGATCTACTCTTTACCAATTCCTAAATTGGTAAAGCATGTAACTCCAGAAGCCCCAGCTTCCGAAATCATCCTATGGTATAATCTCATCAAACTCCATAATTGAGTCATGTCCATCATAAAACCCTGCACTGGAATATGTCCAATGTTCAGGAGATATTACAAAACCAGCTTTAACAGGATTAAAGTGGATATAGTTGATTTTCTGATTCAACATATCATTTGAAATGATCATTTCTGGATGACTGCCTTCTTGCCAAACCTGATATTTTGATCCTGTTTTGTGTGGCTTCTTATAATGCTTCAATAAATTTAAAATCCATCTACGTTTATCATGTTTCAGGTCCTGTAATAATTCTTTAGCAGTATAACTTTTTAGATTATGAATTATCCTTCCAAGTTTGCTTTCAGAAGATAAAATAAGATGAACATGTTCAGGCATTATAATAAGAAAATGTACTTTGAGTCCTTGCTCTTTCCTATAAAATTTGAGATTGCTCACAAAAATATCACAATATTTCGTCTTGAAAAATACTGGAATCCACTCTACAATCGTGAAAGTTACAAAATAAAGTTCATTTGCATCTTCTGAGAATTTGTATGAGTTTCTCATGCTACGCTATCTCTGGTTAGGGCTGCTTGACCAAGCCAGTCTTCATTATATTACGCCTTGGTAAACTGGGGCTTGGTAAAGAGGGGTGTGAGTTCGTATTTGTAGAGAGTCGATTTACTCTTTACCAATTCCTAAATTGGTAAAGCATATAACTCCAGAAACTCCAGCTTCCGCAGACATGCTATATTTCGATCTCATCAAACTCAGATTTACTAAGCCCATCTACATTTCGCCTTGAAAAACTAGAGTTTGATAAAGAGAGATTATTATCCTACTAAATCCATACCTAACTTAACGAGCGAAAGGTAACTGAAAGACCAAATATTATCGCCCAGATCCCGATGACCATCATAACAGCGCCTGCGCCGGCAAATGGATTGATGAGGACAAGAATACCAAAAATGAGCGAGATTATTCCGCCAAATAAAAGGATTCCTTTTTGTGATTTGTATTTAAAAGCAAGATAAATTCTCCACAATCCCATAAGAAGCGCCCAGATGCCGATCAAGATCATGAAAGCGGCTATTGCAAAAATAGGGAATGCTATAATGATCAAGCCCATTATAAGGTCAACGATACCTTCCAAAAGCCATGAGCCCCAGCTTGCATTGCATTTTGTATGAAAGATCGCTCCAACGATAAAAATAATGCCCGCAATTAGAAGCATAAATCCAAAAACCTGGGCTAATACTGCGACGGTCATTCCAGGATAGAAGAGTGCGATTAATCCGAAAATAATCGCTAAGATTCCTTTTAAAGTGATTATCCATGCGCCTTTACCAATTGTTCGTGCCATTTGTCTTCCTTTCTTACTTCTCTTCTTTTTCAGAAGATTTTTTGATTTTTTTTGTTTTTCTGTTTATTAACATACTTCTAAGGTCATTACCCCGATTGTCTTTGGGAGCAATTCCCAAGATTTTCGGGATGAATACTCAATGTTGAACAAGAACTTTCCAATGAAACACACCTCCCGACTAAAGTCGTACTCCTCTCAAGAGGAGATTTTCTCTGCCTGCCAAGGCGTATTCCGATTTATCGGAAGAAGACTGGTGCTCTCTGTGGTTTTATTCTTTTTTGGTTGGGTTTCTTTTTTCTCTTCTATCTTTTTAGGTTTCGGTTTGAAGTAGCCGCAATTTTGAAGCTTTGCGGTGACCATTCCCATCCGCCAACTGGCGGATGAGAAATTCTCACAATGATGATTGTGCCAATATATACAATTTTCACATGCAATTTTTACATCTTCAGCCATAGTGTCCTTTGATGTATTTGTCATGGAATGGTCCATGACAACTCGAATTATAAATTATAATAGATAACTATTTCTTATTTTTTTTAATATGAATTCTATTTGGTCAATAATTTCGATATTCGGCATAGAATTCCACTTTAAATGAGATCCGGATAAATTACCTTCAAATACTTCATCATTATACTTCAGTTTTATGAAATTCCCATTAAATATAACACCATCATTCGTACTTTCCCGAAAAGATTCCTCAGAATGAAAGAGCGTGAATTTATCTTTATATGGCTTGCCGTTTTCATAAGGACAGAAGGTAGCACAGTTTCCACACTCGTTGCAAAAATCATCAATATGGATTATCTGAAAATCATTTTTAAATGGATGTTCTTCATTCAGCAAATTGACCAGCACATTGGCTCTGTTCGGACAAACTTCGACACATTTTGCACACAAGAAATCACACTGCAGGCAGCGGCTGGATTCTCTCAAAATTTCTTCAGAGTCGTGCAATTCTTCTGTTTCTTTTCTGAGATATCCCTGCTGCTCGATCAATTGTTTGAATCTTTTCTCTTTATCAAATTTGATTTCCAGTGCATCGGTAAATATGATACCTTCTTTCATAAGAACAGCTTCAGCAGCTTGTTTTCCGTCAGCAATTGATTCTACAACAGTTGAGGGTCCGCGCAATGCATCTCCGCCGATATATACATTTTCAAGAGAAGTTTCGAGAGTTTTAGGATTGGATACTAATTCTCCTTCTTCAAATGCAAGACCGTTTTCTTTTAGAAGTTCTCTATCTACTTCTTCCCCTATTGCCATGATGACGGAATCGAATTCTATTTTCTCATGTGCATTCTCAATAGGAACCGGTTTCCTTCTTCCGCTTTTGTCAATTTCGCCAAGCTCCATTTTCTGGCAGATCAGTTTGGATTCTGTAAAATCAATCGGGTTTATGAGTTCATGAAAGCTCAC
The DNA here is from genome assembly GCA_030613025.1 of Candidatus Cloacimonadota bacterium. Taxonomy (GTDB): domain Bacteria; phylum Cloacimonadota; class Cloacimonadia; order JGIOTU-2; family JGIOTU-2; genus Celaenobacter. Next base: position 15,048 of record JAUWMT010000044.1, on the reverse strand, counting down.
TCCGTCTTTGATTGCGTTGTCGAATTCCTCTTTATCGGCAGGCATGTATTCCTGAGTTCTTCTGTAAAGGATTGAAACCCGCTCAACACCTTTTTGACGGATCGCAGCACGGGCAGCATCCATTGCGGAATTTCCACCACCGATGACTGCCACTTTTTTACCAAGTGTGAAATCCCTTCCCGCTTTTAAGTCTTTTAAAAATGATAGTGCTTCAAAGATATTATCCTTCTCCCTGCACCAGCTTAGCATTTTGGGGATATGAGCGCCAATTCCGATAAAAATATATTCAAATTTTTGATCTCTGAAATCCTTAATAAATCTTGGATTTTGATAATTATAATTAAATATAACTCCCATTTCTTTGAGAAACTCTACATCTTTTTTGATCACATCATCGGGAATGCGGAAACGCGGTATAATATTTTGAACTGTACCGCCGGCTTCAGTTCCTTTGTCAAAAATGTGTACATCAAATCCATACCTTCTCAAAAAATATGCAGCAGATAATCCCGAAGGTCCAGCACCAAGAACTGCAACTCGTTTTTTCAAATTTCCAATTTCAAATTTCAAGCCTGTCACGGCGTATTCCGATTTATCGGAAGAAGACGGATTTCGAGTTTCGCCTTTTTCCGCAGCCACCTTTTTCAATTCTCTTATCGAAACTGACTGCTCGTAGTTCCAACGTGCACATTTCGTCTGACATTGATGATCGCAAATGTAGCCGGTAATATTGGGAAGCGGGTTTTTCTGCATAATGATTTGCAGCGCTTCTTTAAAATTTTCCTCTTCAATTGCCCGAATGTATTCCGGCACATCCTGGTGAATAGGACAGCGCTCTTTACACGGAGCGATAAAGCAGTCCAGAAGCGGTAATTCTTTATCAATTTTCAATTCGTAGGATGGGAATTCTTTTTTGGAAAATTGTGGATTTTTTATAGATTTTGTGGCAAGAGACTTTAATTTCCCGACCTGAATATTTTGATATATCTGGATCTTTTTTTCTTCAATTGTTTCTGCGAGCTGTTTCAGGCGCACATAACCACCCGGTTTGAGAAGGTCGGTAGCAAGAGTGATCGGTTTAATTCCTGTTTCCAGAATATCAACAATATTCCAGTATGATGCTCCGCCGGAGAATGAGATCGGTAATACACCATCTAATTCTTTCGACACCTCAGCAGCCAGATTTATTGTGAGGGGATACAGCGCTCTGCCTGACATATATTTTTCATCGCCTAGCAAAACAGTGTCTTTATTCATAACGGCAAGAGTATTTGATAATTTAATCCCGAAATTTCTTATTTCTGATCCAGCAACCCGTGAGAGTCTTTTCAACATCGGAATTGCATCATCAAATTGCAGGTCCTTCTCAAAACTTTCAAGATTTAAAGCAATATGCGAAAACCCCTGAGCATCCAACATGTCACGAACTTTCTCATATCCCAATAATGTGGGATTGAGCTTCACAAAGGTGTGCAGCTTCTTCTCTGTGATGAGAAACTCGCAAATCGACTCGATCTCCTGAGGAGGACATCCATGCATAGTTGAGAGGGTTATCGAATCTGAAATATAGGGTGAGATACATTTCAATATCTTTTCAATGCTTGTGGAATATTCGGAATTATTTTCAGAAAATTTTCTTAGAATTTCTTTATATTCATTATATAAAGGATTTCCTTCAGCGTTTTTGAGTTGCTCAATGAAATCATCGATTTTCTTGGTTTTGATGCCTTCAAGATCGTAACCCACACTCATATTGAAAAGAAATCCGGATTGTTCGTTTGCTGAAAGCTGAAGAGCTTCCTTTAAAATATGAATGACAAACCATGCTTTCAGATATTCATCGTATGCCTGTGAAACTGTCAACTCGGTTGACCATTCTGTATTATAGCTCTCATCAGGAGCATCTATGCAGGGTTTATCTATCTCAAGTTCGTCCATCTTTTGCGCGGTTTTCAGTTCGAAAAACCTGCCCCCACAAAGATAGGATACGATAATATTCTGTGCGAGTTGTGTATGAGGTCCAGCTGCCGGTCCGATCGGTTCTTCAATTGATGTATTCAAAACATTGTAGAATTTTTCATTCTTTTTGTGGTAAAATTGAGTATCATGAATGCCGAAAATTGTTTTGTTCTGTTCATACTCCTGAAAAATTCTGTTGATAAGTTTTTCAAAAGCTAATGGGGTCATATTATCGCTCATATTTCTATTCTTCAATAACACTTATTCCTTTTCATCTATACTTATTGTTTCTTGTTCTATGCTTATAATCTCTTCACTATCATCTACAATTTCCTTTTCTTCTTCATTAAAGCTTTTGGGCTGTATTCTACTGCATTTTTGTATATTACTTCTCATTGTTTTAATTCTCTCAATATCCTCATTAAAATCTATTTCCGTTTTTCCAGATAGATATTCTATCTTTTTTTCCATCTTATCTATTATCTTATCATAACTTATCATGTCTTCTTCTATGTTACTTGTATGTTGTATTCCATAACACAATCCCAAATCAATATATATTGTTGAACTTATTAAATCAATTTCTTCTTGGAAATCAGATACTTCTTTTTTTATTGTTTTATCTTTGATCTTAGTTGTTGTAAAAGTTCTTTTGAAAAAATCTTGGTTTCTAGGGTTTTCAATATTTTCAAGCTTATATTCAATTTCCGAAAACCAATTCTCGCGTAATTCTATAAAATCTCTATGTATATTCATTATTTGTGCTCTTTCGATGCTACCAATTGGTTTCTCAAATACTTCTTTAGCAATCCTATAGTTTGCTTTTAATTTACTTACTTTATCTATTTTCCTTCCTTCTACTAAAAAACTTACTTTTCTATCTATCTCTTTTAATTTATTCATCTGGTCAATTCCAGAAATAATGTGCGCTGCATTAACAGCTACATTTGCAAGTTTCGCAGCCTTAGCTAAATGACTTATTTTAGCTCCCTTAATATGTGCAAAGAATTTACCATCTTTTTGTAAAGTTGGTAAAAATTTTCCAGTCTGTTTATGTTTTATAAAATTTATCTCTCCCCTCTTTAGTAACTCTTTTCCTCTATCTGATAGTTCCCATACAATGCTATTATCTTTTAATGTTTTTACAGATTTAACTAGTTGGGCTCCCTTACTTAAACTTATTCCATATGTTTCAATAAGTTGATCACTACATTTTCCTAATTCAATATTTTTTATTTCATTTCCAAAAGATATTGGATCAAGCATCTGAGCAAAACTTAATCTAGTAAAGGGAGATTGCAATATTTCAGTATTACCTTCATTCGTTTTACTCAATTTTTGTAATATTTCTTTTTGGTTCTTATCATTAATAGCTAACGATTTTATACTTTCTTGTATTGTACCCATTATCTTTTCATTTTGCTCAATCAGTTCTCTATTATCATGATCTTTTTTCAATAATTCCTCATCAACCTTTCTACGTTTCCTAAGTAATAAAAATATAATTACAATACACACTAATAATATACCATATGATATAAAATTTACTGATTCCATTTCTTATACTCCTTTTTTATTTTGTCTCGTTTGCAGTTGCTTGTATCGCTTCGATTATCTGCACATATCCAGTACATCGGCAAAGATTTCCCGAAATCGCAATACGAATTTCTTCTTCAGTAGGATTGGGATTTTCCATAAGCAGGGCAGTAGTGCTCATTATCATACCCGGAGTGCAAAATCCACATTGTATCGCGCCATATTTAATGAAGTTTTTTTGCAAAGGAGAAAGCTCGCCATCCTTCTCAATACCTTCGATAGTGATAACCTCTTTCCCTTCGACCTGCCCGATCAGCATCATACATGAACATACTGCTTTTTTATCAACGAGCACCGTACATGCTCCGCATTCACCGATGCCACACCCTTCTTTTGTGCCGGTCAGGCGGAGATCTTCTCTGATAACATCGATAAGGCGCTTCATCGGATCGATGGTTACCGCAACCTTTTTGTTATTGAGTGTAAAGCTTATTTCTTTCATTTTAATTTAAAAAAGTAAATCAACCCAAAAGACTTGCTCCCGAGTTGATTTTACAAATTTGTAGTGTTAGTACATTATATTAATTCATTGATTTTGTCAACCAGCATCTTTTTGGGGACAGCTCCAACAGTCTGATCCATGACCTGTCCGTCCTTGAAAAATAGAATGCTTGGAATGCTGGTTATGCTGTATTTTACTGCAATATTTTGTTCTTTATCCACATCACACTTTGTGATGGTAACCTTGTCGGCATCCATCTCGTTGGCAAGTTCCTCAACGATTGGACCTATCATTTTGCAGGGCATACACCATTCTGCCCAGAAATCAACTAATACGACTTTACCGGAATTCACGATCTTGTCGAAATTTTCTTCTGTTAACGCTAACGCCATTATTAACTCCTATTATTTTAGATATTATGTTCAGTTAAAAATTTATTCGCTTCAAATGCAGCTACCGCACCATCGCCGGCAGCATTAACAATTTGTCTAAGTTCTTTATCTCGCACATCGCCAGCTACAAACACACCTGCAATATTGGTTTTCATGGCTTCTCCGGGCTCTTGTGCAATAAATCCATCTTTCGTAAGATCGACCTGTCCTTTGAAAAGTTCTGTATTTGGATTTAAACCAACAAAAACAAAAACGCCGTCAACTTTTATTTTGCTTTCTTTTTCAGTTTTTTTATTGAAGACTGTGATTTTTCTATCTTCTGAAGTCTGGAAATCTATAGATTTGATAATTGTATCCCACACGAATTCCATCTTTTCCTCAGCAAAAGCTTTTTCCTGACATATTTTATCTGCGCGGAGTTCGTCTCTTCTGTGTATGATATATACTTTTGACGCATATTTTGCGATGTGTAAAGCTTCCTCTATCGCTGTATTTCCGCCACCGATCACAGCAACGACTTTGTCCTTAAAGAAAGGGGCATCGCATGTTCCGCAATAAGAGACTCCTCTTCCATAAAATTCTTTTTCTCCCGGAATCCCAAGCATTCTTGGCTGAGAGCCGGTTGCGATTATTGCTGTTTTCGCATGATATTCACTTTCTTCTGTATAGACACTTTTCTTCTCATCTGAAAACTCGACCTTTATGACAGTTTCTTTCTTCACTTCAAGCCCGAAACGAACTGCCTGATTTTCCATTTTTGTAGCAAGATCATATCCAAGTACTGCTTCATCAAAGCCCGGATAATTCTCAATATGTGATGTTTTTAAGAGCTGTCCGCCGGCAAATGGAGCTTTTTCAATAAGTACTGTTTCCAATTTGTATCTAGCTGCATAGATTCCTGCAGTAAGTCCCGCAGGTCCGCCACCCACAATTATGAGATCATACATACTATCACCTTTCATTTTGACCTCTATCCTTAATTCCCAATAACCTGTCTATTTTATTCTTATCAAAACCGATAATGGGACGATTGTTTATCATAATAACCGGAACTCCCTGCTGCCCTGTTCGGCGCACCATATCACGCGCTGCAGCGTGGTCCCTTGCGATGTCTACATCTTTAAACCGTATATCGTGTTTCCTGAGATAGTCCTTGGTCTTTCTGCACCACGAACACATCGGGGTTGAAAACACGACTACACGAGCTGTTTGATCATTCATTTTATCTCCTACATTTTTTAAACCACGAAAAATCACGAAAAGAAATATAAGAAAAAATGTATTAACCTTCATTTTATTAATACATTGAAGCTCGAAAATCAATCTTCTAATCTACACATAATTATTTAATTATTGAGTCCATTCTAAAAAGTTCAATTTCAGAAAACAAGAAACCGTTCCCAGTGAAATAAAAGATAAAAGCATTTCATGGATAAATAAAACGGTTAATGCATTTTTTTGTTTCATTAACCACCAAAGAACTGTTTACTCCGTCTTTGACGGATAAGTTGGCGGTTAATTAGGAAGATAGCAGACTTTAACCGATTCACTTGTCCCGTTAAATTTGTATTCATTTAACTGGGATCGGTTTCCAAATATTTGATGCATTTTCTAACATATTTCAAATCGCACACTTTTTAGAGTAAACTCATATATACTTCTTCCAAAAAAAATGAACTCTTTTTTCAATGCATATTACTTTTAAAATAGCACTTGTGAATTGCATAACTTCTTTCTTTAAAATAATTTTTCGTGTCTTTCGTGTTTTTCGCCTGCCACGGCGGAGCACAGCATAGTCGGGTGGTTAATAAGTTACAGATTTTCGTAGAGATCTTCCACCACCGTTTTCTTCTCTTTGAAGACTATTTTTTCGTTGGTAAAAAAGTTTATGAAACCCGAGAAGAACAAAGCGATCAAATTACATATTATAACATCAAAATGAAATACTTGCTTGATGATATTGAGCAGGATGAGCTTTACTCCAAAAGAGAATAATACCGCTGCATTGTATTTTGGTATCCTCCGAAAAAAATCTTTAAAATTATTGAGTACTCTGTGATTCCAGATCCAGAAATATATGATCACATAGCCCACGAGTATGGCGATCTCAAAAGAAATTGAGGGCGCTAAGACATATTTGGTGAAATAAGTCGTGAAAGCATATGTGGTAAGAAACCACAGAACAGCTGTGTCCACTGCTGTTCCGATCAAACCTCTGACAGTAAATTTAATAAATCGCTTAAACATACTCGGTTTTAAATATTTCTTTTTCACACGACTCAACAATTAATTTTATTCTGATGGATAATTTCAGTATGCAAGAAAATGAAAAGGAGTTTTTGAAAAGCAAGTTTTTTATTCGATAAGAGAGTAACACACGCGAAAATGTGTTTCAAAAGATTCTAAAATGTTTGTAAATATTGTTATTTACACTTTTTATTGAACAGGAATCCACTAAGATGGGCTGACTGATAATAGAAAATGAGGAAAACATTTGACAGCTTATTTTTTAAACAACTATGTTGATCATGCAAAGGCGGCACAATGAGCAGAGTGAAATATTTGAATTTGAGTTTACTTTTTTTATTACTATTAATGTATAGTACCTACTTTGCTTCAGAATACACAGTTCCCCAATTAGCGTATTCTGTTTATGCAGAAGATTTAGATTTGGACGGTGACAAGGATATTGTTGTGGGGCATAAAACTGGATGGGGATATGACAGTCCAACTATTACAATTTTAAAAAATGAAGGGCATGGATACTTCACTATTTTTGATACATCTTTTGTTTTTTGTGGTTATCAAGAAAACATTTTTGCTCAAAATATAGATAATGATAGTTATCCTGATATAGTTACCCTTATGTCTGATTTTTCATCTGGAACAGCAGAAAGGTATATAAGAATTTGTTATAATGATAATGGATATTATAATGAATTTATAGATTTCTCATTAAATATAAGTGAAAAGTTTTCTGATATAATTTATGGAGACATAGACGGTGATAACGATATAGATATAGTAGTATCATCTAATAATGGTTTTTTCTGGGGTTATTTATTAAATAATGGTGATGGTGAATTTTCATTACCGGTATATCACGATTTGAGCTTTCCCCCAGGTGGTGTTGCATGCGGTGATTTGAATAATGATAATAGAGAAGATATTGTTGTCTGTGGTTATAAATTAGAAGTATATCTTAGTTATCCTGATAGTTTTCAATGTATGTTAGTGGATGTGACAGATTACCAGAATGAAGTAAGGATTGGAGATATTGATAATGATGGAGATAATGATTTAGTTGTTGCCAGATACGGAGCACCCCATTTACCACATTCTTTGCAAATTTATCATAATGATGGTAATTGTAATTTTACTCTTGCATATGAGGAAGAAATTTCTATAGGCATTTCAAATCTACACTTAACTGACCTTAATAATGACAGCTATTTAGATATTATTTATACAAAGGTGCATGGACAAAATTATGTGTGTGTGAGAATGAATAACGGAGATGGCATTTTTTTAGGTGAAGAAAATTATGACACTACCTAGGGTTCTATACAATGTTTTTCTACTGATTTAGATGGAAATGGCTGGAATGATATAATTACTTTAAATTATGATTTTTATCAATTTCCTGTTGATACATGCAGAATTCATATCCTTTTTAATGATGGGACTGGAAATTTTGTTGAGGAACCACAGATGGAAATTGATGAAGAAACTATTTTCAAACCAGAATTATCTATGAGTAATTATCCCAACCCATTCAAGCTGAAAACTACAATTGATTTTAACTTATCTAAGCCTGGTATGGTTAATCTATCAATTTATAATATTAAAGGAGAGTTAATAAAAACATTGATTAACAACCAAACACAGCAAGGGGGTTATTATGAAATGATATGGGATGGAAAAGATAATTGTAATCATGTAGTTGCTAGCGGTGTTTATTTGTATCAGTTAACTGCTGGTAATAGAAAAACTAGTATAAAGAAGATGCTGTTAATCAAGTGATAAAAGATACTTCAGTAAGAAAATAAAAAGATTGAAAAGAATTTGACAGAATATCTTTTATTTTACTTTTTTAAGTTATTATAAAAAGTATAAGAATGACATGCAAATTAAATAAGTGATTTTAGTAAGATTCACAAAGGATAAATGTATGTATAAAAAAATATATTTATTTATAGTTATACTTCTTATTTGCTCTACTGTTTTTTCGATGAATTACATTTCTTCACCACTTATCTCTGGATACTATAATGATATAGTCGTGAATGATGATATCGCATATGTTGCCAATGACTGGGGCTTGATGATATTTGATGTTACGGATAAGGAAAATCCTGAATTGGTTAATAGTATTCCAACAAGAACGTCGACATATACATATATTCACAATAATTTATTATTTCTTGGTAGGCAAATATACGACATATCTGATCAGATTAATCCTGTTTTTTTATCTGAAATACCATTCTATTATACTGATTTCAAAGTTGTTGATAGTTATTTATTTGCTATCGGGTATGATTCAGATTCAAGTATATTTAAACTGGGAATCATTAGAATTGACGATATAGCAAACCCACAAGAAATTGTCCAAATTGATAGTGTCGTGTCTTATGATATTAAAGATAATTATCTTTATACAACTAAATATGATCTATATGAACAGGGTTTTACAATTAAAACATTTAACATTTCAAATATAGAAAATCCATTGTTAGTAAATGAACTGAGCGTTAGCCAATCTCCAAATTACGGTCAATTTCCATACATATTTATTAATGATATTATTCTTTACTGTGCTGGTTCTCAACATTTATATACAATTAGTATAGAAAATCCAGAAGAGCCTGAAATTATCAATGAATTAGAATGTAATCTGGCTGATGAATCTAATAAAATTATCAGATATGATAACTATCTTTATTTACGATATGGACATATTGTAGATATTTCTACCCCATATTTACCTCAAATCGTAGGTTTTTTCCCTGTAGATTGGCCTCCATCAGACATGATTATGGGTATATCCATAAAGGAGAACTATATCTATGTTACTAACTGGGAATACGGATTTTACATTATGGATTTATCCAACCCTGTAGAACCTTCGCAGACAAGCTGGTATGTAAACTGGAATTTCTACTTTGGTATATACAAATCAGGAAATTGTGCTTATATAGCTTCTATGAATGGAATTATTATTCTTGATGTTTCAGATCCGGAAAATGTGATAGAAATAGGCAATTGCTATACAGGTTGGAGTAATGATGTTTTAGTAGAAAATAATTATGCTTATGTGACCTCTAATGTTGGTTTTATTATTTTGAATGTGAGTGATCCAGAAAATCCTTATGTTATAGATGATTACAGTTTTTCGTGTGATAAGTTGATAAAAGAAAATAATTTGGTATATGCCTTGAATGATGTAAGTGCTGTAATAAAGATTTTTGATGTGAGCAATCCTCACAACATTCAATTTCTTGGCTCCTGTGATTTAATGTTTAATGCTTTAGATTTATGTTTTAAAGATAACTATTTATATGTTGCAGGTGGATACGCGGAAATAGCTCCACCAGGATATGATCCGGGTGGATTGAAAATTGTAGATGTAACTGACCCATCTAATCCACAATGGATAAACAGTATAAATCCTGATTCAACAAGATTTTTTCGTTCTATTGAAATAAAAGATAATTATGTCTTTATTGGAAGTAATGAGCCCGGAATTTATGTTTTTGATGTCTCAAATCCTTTATTGCCTTTCGTTCATTCTTACATAGAAGTTGAACAGGAAGCTGGAATTTGTGATATGGAGATTCAAGGATACTATCTCTATACCACTTCTTTAAGAGGTAAATATATATTCGATATAGCAGAAATAAATTTCATTGAACTTGTAGATTTTTATCCTGGCGAGGAATCTAACAATTGTTGGTCAATTTCAGTGGATGGAAACTATATCTGTGAGGCTTCCACTTATTCAGTAAATATATATTTTTCATCTTTCACTGGTGTGGAGGAGTTCGAGCAAAATTTAATTTATAAAAAGATGATACTCAATCAGAATTATCCTAATCCGTTTAATCCGAATAAAATGGGGACAGCTATCAGATATGGAATTCCGAGGAATCTATGGGAAATACCTATCTCCCTCAATATTTACAACATTAGAGGGCAGTTGGTAAAAACATTGATTAACAACCAAACACAGAAAGGAGGTTACTATGAGATAGTTTGGGATGGCAAAGATAATGCGAGTAGAGAGGTTACCAGCGGTTTATATTTGTATCAATTAACTGCTGGCAATAGAAAAAGTAGCATCAAGAAAATGCTGATAGGTAAATAGCAAAAAAAAACAAAATTACAGGAGGATAACTATGTATTACAAGAAAATTACTATCATTGTATTGATACTTGTAATGTTCAGCAGTTTAGCTATTGCTGAGGAGTGGATTACAATAAATGGAAATACCACACCACAAAAACCTGTAGTAACCGTGATTTCTTCAGATAATTCTGAAACGATTATTAATGTTGAAATCAAAGGTTTCTACAAAGAAGATGTTAATGTACAAGGTGAAACTTATCAGAAATTAGAATTTCCAGGATACTTCACAACTCAAACAATCGGAAAACCAGCATTACCTATTATTACTGAATTAATCGGTATACCAAACGATAAGAATGTGCGAATTTCAGTAGTAGATTCTACCATAACCGTTCTATCAGGCTATAAAGTATATCCTTTCCAGACTCCCTTGATGGAAGGAGAAGAAACTGTATCCTTTGATATTGATGAGGAATTCTATGTATCAAATTTATATTTTCCAGAAATCTCTGGGACTGTTAGCTCACCTATGATCTGGCGAAATGTAAGAAATGTTAATATGTTGCTTACACCTATCAAGAATAATCCAACAAGTGGAGATCTGGAGATTCTTTCTAATTTCATTGTTAGAATTGAATATTATGGAACCAGCTCAGAAAATATTCTTTCACCAGAACCTCGTTATATCCGCCCTGAATATGAAAAAATGTATCAAAGTCTTATTCTTAATTATGATTATCTTTCGCTTAATAGAAAAGGCACAAAAGACGATGATGACTATGAATATTTAATCATATCTGCTGATAATTTCTCTCCTGAACTTGATGAATTTGTTAATTGGAAAATGAGAAAAGGATTAAAAACAAACCTGGTAACTATCTCTGAAACAGGAAGTTCTTCAAATGATATCAAGGATTATATAATTTACGAGTATGATAATTTCAATATTGAATATGTTCTATTTGTAGGTGATCACGCAGATATTCCAATGCATTATGATGAAGAACCATACTCATGGTGGGCATGGGGTGACTTTTGGTATAGCTGTATTACTGGAGATGATTTAGAGCCGGAAATTGCTGTTGGTCGTTTTTCCGTTGATAGCTTTGAAGATCTGGATAATATTATGAGTAAATCAATTAGTTATGAAAACTATCCGCCTATGGATAATTGGGTTGAAAAAAGTCTGTTGATTGCTCATAAAGAAAATGCTCCTTATAAATATCAAGCTTGTAAAGAAAGAATAAGACTTGCAACTAATACAGATTCAGGGACATATTTAGTAATGTATCCAATATTTGATAAAGCTTATGGTGCTCATACTGCTCAGGGTGGTAATGATGCAACTAATCAGACTATTATTGATGCGATTAATGAAGGAAGAGGTGTTGTAAATTATAGAGGACATGGTGGAGATGAAGGTTGGGCAGCTAGTTGGAGTTACCAGTACAATGCATTTGATTATGAAGAGACGATTTCCTTAACTAATGGTAAATATACTCCAACTATTTTTAGCATAGCATGTAATACTGGTGATATTAACCATTCAAACGATTGTCATGCAGAAGTATTCACGAACATGGAACAAGGTGCTGTTGCGTATTTTGGAGCAACCAGAACTACCCCAACAACCGAGAATCATACATTAGACGAGCAATTATACAATTTCGCATTTGATCTTGGGTTTTTAAACATTGGATATACCGCTAATAAAGCAAAAATTCGAACTATGGTGAACCATGGCTATAATGGTATGAGTAAACTGAATTCACATGCTTATTTATGGTGTGGCGACCCTTCATTAGAAATCTGGACAGATGTGCCACAAAAATTATATGCTGATGTTAATTACGATGAAAATCTCGTAAGAGTAATTGATGACGATGATGATCCAATAGAAAATGCTCCTGTTGTATTTGATGATGGAGTTAATTATGAAGTAGTTTACTCCGATGAAGATGGCTATGCAATCTCTACTTTTGCAATAAATCATTTCACAGAAATTAGTGTAACTAAACATGATTATCTACCTACCTATACCCACATATTAGAAGAAGATGAGGTTTGGGAAGAAAGGCATATTGTAAGAGGAAATATAATAGTTCCATCAGGAAAGACATTAACAATTGCTGGAGATGTATCCTTGCCAAAATATTCTCAACTAATTGGAGAAGCAGGCGGTTCGATAATTGTTCAGGAAGCTATTTACTGTATGGGTGCTACACTAACAATACCCGAAAGTTCGAGGTTATGTCTTAATGGGGCTGGATTAGTAGTCGGTTCATCTGGTGGTAATCACGGAGCAATCCTTCTTTCAGGTGGGGAAATGTTGTTGGATAATAATTCAAATTTTACCTTACATGATACCCTTACTCTTTCTGGTGGTAGTTTAGTAGAAGTAAAAAATGGGTCTGATATTTACTTCCAACATTTTTCTAGAATATATGGCACAGATCATACAGTATGGGAGGACCCTGCCACTGGCGAGAGATATGATACATGGGAAGAGGCATCTCAAAATATTCCAAACATTGGAGCAGAAAATGAAATTTCTGGTGATAGGATTGTGGCAAACAGTAATGGAGAAATTACTGCATGGTATGCCATAATTGGAGCGAAGGAAGATAATTTCTGGGATGGATTTCTTTTGTCGAAAGAATATCTTGGTCCTGTTGGAACGTTTAATTACTGTGATATTTCAAATATTAGTAAGATTGAAGCTTCGGGAGGTGAATTAGACATTAAGTATTGTAATTTATTTAATTTTGGACAGATTTTCGTCCATGATGAAGCATGTCTAACTATTTGGTCTAGTACAATTGAAAATAGCAATGTTACTCCCATTGTTTGTTTAGAAAGCAGACTTATTTCTCTTGGGAATATTATACGCAATAATCCAAATGGAACAGGAATAGCTAATTACTATCCAAATCCTATCGGTATTAATGTGGTTTATCACAATTTAATAGAAAACAATTCCCAATCTGGTATGTATAATTATAGCTTTCCTTTACAAATGTGGTGCAGTAGGATAAAAAATAATGGGAATTATGGCCTTGTTTGCTTGGGATACTCTGAAACAATCTCTGATAGCGTCTTATTTTCAAACAATGTTGGAGCTGAAATAATTGCATCATGTAGTGCCTTTCCAGAATTTTATAACAATTGGGGGATGAATACAGTGTTTGATGAATATGATCCTGATGGTTATAATTATACTGATCAATATCTCTTAATGTGTGGACAACATATTCCACCATGTCATGATGTTAGTGCTGTAGAATTTCCAAATAGTAATGATCCTGATTTTGAAGATCGATTTTATCCAAATATAGATGCATTCTACTTTGGTGACGAAAAACCACCTGAAAAATTACTATACGAATCAGCTATAGCAGACATATCCGTAGAAGAATATGAATCAGCAAAAACAACAATGGCAGAGATAGTAGATGATTATCCTGAGACAGAAACTGCAATAAGCGCCTTGCAATGGCTTATGTATCTGGAAAAGTTCAGTGGTCATGATTATGTGAGTTTGCGAGATTATATTGAAAACATCGATGATGTTTCCTATCCTCATCTTGAGAGAACAAAATACAATACTATAACTTCCACTTATATGGCAGAAAAGGATTATGAAGCTGCAATTACGAGATTGGAAGCCATTCTTGCAGATCCACCTTCAGAGCCAGATTCAATCTTTGCCTATATTGACGAGGGCTACTGCTACCTAAAATTGGATGAAGAGGGCGGTAAATCAGCTCCTGTAGAATGCAAGTTCAAGCCAAGGTCCTTTGATGAGTTTAAATATGTTTCTCAAAATCTCACACAAAATCTGTTAGATAAAGCGATTCCTACTTCAGAACCTCCTACATCAGATCCTCAAACAATCGAATTTGCCTTACATCAAAATTATCCCAATCCTGCATCTCTATCTACCACATTCTCTTTTTCAATTCCTGCAAATACAAAAAATGCTGAACTAAAAATCTATAACATAAAGGGACAGCTGGTGAAGACCTTTATTCAGGAAAGCAATGAAAAAGGAATTACTGATAATTTTAAGTGGGACTGCAAAGATAAGAATGATAGGATATTAAGTAACGGAATATATTTCTATAAACTCACTGCCGACAAGCAAGAAATCGTAAAAAAAATGTTACTGATGAGATAGTGACATATGTCCCCTCGGGTAGACTTATATTATAAATAAAGACCTGAGGAGGCATAATGCAAGAACGCAAAAATCCATTAAGCAGGATTGAATTAAAGAGCTATGAGGGAGAGTTTTTGTATGAATTAATCAA
>JAUWMT010000063.1 GCA_030613025.1 Candidatus Cloacimonadota bacterium | reverse complement strand
TCTCCATCTCCATTTTGGAGAGGGCTGGGGTGAGGTAAAATAATGAAAATTCGGTTTTCAATCATTGGATTGAAATAAAATTGGCGAAATACTCCTTGGCTCTGCCACGGGGATAGTCAATTTTAAGAATTTTCTTTATTTGTAGATAGGATGAAAAGTTTACTAATAAGCCCAATTTTAAGCTAGTGGCTTTAAGATAATTTAAAAGTTGAGCTCTATGAATATCAGAAATTTCAGATACTGCTTTTATTTCGATAAGAATTGAATCTAAGCATATAAAATCTGCTCTGTAAGTTTGGTTTAATGGAATATTTTTATAACTTAATGTTAACTCTAATTGGATTTTAAATGGAATTTTTCTTAAGTCAAACTCTTTTTCCAGACACTCTTGATAAACTGATTCCAAAAATCCTGAACCCATTTTTTTATATACTTCAAAAATAGCTCCCTGGAGTGCATAACTTTTTTCTTTGAAAATTAATTTTTTGTGTTTTTCGCCTGCCCTGTAAGGAGGTTTACCCTGTGAAATGCTTGCCCCGTGTAATCCACGAAGTGGTGCAAAGCAATTACACAAGGCGGGCATTATTTCATAGGGAACGACTGTATCAGGGTGTCTTTCGTGGTTCATATCATTTCTCTCCTTCAATCGAGTCCACCCAGATACCGCGCCCTTTCACGATTTCAAAATCGGGGCTTTTACAGTTTGGACATTTGAGGAACACATGTGCGGTTTCGGGAATGAAATGTATCGATTCTGTCTCATCATCATCAAGCCCTCTTTTAACTTCACTGAAGAGCCATTCATGCGAACAATTTCTGCATTTGAAACCCGCAGGTTCAATTTCAAGTTTGCATTCAACATCTTTAAGGAGTTCAGGTTGGTTTTTCAAAACCTCTTGCAGCACTGTATCAAAAATTTCCTTTGATATGGTTTGCAATTCGCCGATCTTTACAACGATCTCAGTAACCTTTATTAGATTTTCTTCTTGTGCGACCTTCTTTGCTGTAGTTATTACTGCATCAGCCAGCGCCCATTCATGCATAAAAACTCCTTATGATTTTTCGCTCTTCTCTCTTCTCTCCACGCTCCACGCTCTTCTCTCCACGCTCTTCTCTTCACGCTCTTCGCTCCACGCTCCACGACTACAGGTCATAATACCGTGCAATTTCCCACGGGTGCGGGATTTTACGCATGTCATCGAGATCTTTTCTCTTTATTCGTATCCATTTCTGAAGAAGGTCGGTTGGCAAAACATTGCCATAAGTCAGATAATCATTATCATGCTTCAAGCTGTGCAGGGCGAATTCAAGAGTGTCCGGGAATGAGGGGATTTTTATCAATTCTTCTGCAGATAATTTATATAGATTTGATTCAAGTGGTCCAAATCCTTTTTCAATTGGATCGATCTTGTTGCGAACACCATCGATACCAGCCATGATCAGTGCAGCAAAGGCAAGATAGGGATTGCATGTCGCATCTGTAGGACGGAACTCGAATCTGCGTTCTTCGGGATCTTTTACATAAGCTGGAATCCTGATCGCTGCAGAGCGGTTGCCCTCTGCAAAGACAGCTTTTGACGGAGCTTCCAGCCCGGCTATCAAGCGGCGGTAGGAATTTGAAGTTGGATTAGTAAGAGCAGAGAGGGATGCGGAATGAGTCAGAATTCCACCGATGAAATATAGTGCGGTTTTGCTTAATTTATATAAACCATTTGGATCATTAAAGATATTCTTTCCATCCTTTTTCAGAAATATGTGGATGTGCATGCCATTGCCTGCTTCACCCGGGAAGATCTTCGGCAGGAAAGAGATGACCTTACCATGTTTTTTTGCAATTCTGTGGCTGATATTCTTTGCAAGTACAGTCGCATCAGTTGCTTTTTCGACAGGTCCGAATTTGAATTCGATCTCTGCTTGAGATGTACCGACTTCATGGTGATGATATTTCACTCCGATACCAACCTCCTGCAGCGCCAGAACGATCTCATTGCGGATCTGAAAAAAATGGTCATTCGGCTCTGAACGATGATAGCCGCGATTTGGTGCAAAACGGTAAATTTCCTCGCCTGAAGGAGGGCTTGCCATCTCGCTGCTTTCCAATCTATAAGACACCTCACGTGTGCTCATAATGCTGAAAAGCTGATCAATAATATTGAATTCCAGTTCGATCAATACCTGCACTTCATCAGCGATGCCTTCTTCTTTCAAGGTATTAAGCGCTTTTTGGATGATGTGACGCAGGTCCTGGGAAAAGCTCTCGCCCGTATGAGCATCAAAGACATCACAAAAGAAATATAAAATCATTGATTCGGGTTCTACCGGATCAATGAATGCGCTGTTCAGATCGGGCTTGAAGATCATGTCCGAGCTTTCTACATTGGCAAAACCAAAATTAGATGCATCAAAACCGATTCCGTTCTGCAAAAGTTTTTCTGTGAAATTGTTTGCAGGTATGGTTACATTTCGAAGCCGTCCTTCAATATCCGGCACATAAAAGGATACAAAATTTAATTCTTTATCTTTGATGAAGCGTTTTACTTCATCGGAATTTTTAAAAGAAAGCATAAGGACTCCATACTTTTATATTGGGAAAGCAAAAATTTAGCTGTTGGAATATCTGTCAATTAAAAGACAGTCTTTTTCAGCAAATTTCAGAAACGTAGATCAAGAGATCGTGCAATCTTTTTCAAGAATTCTTTCGAAGTGTTGCTTTCTGTAAAGAATGCGAGTTGGATATTGGAAGAATTACTCCTCAGTTGTCTTTTGAACCTCGATAATATTTAATTCTCCAAAGACCACATCCGCGCGCACGGAAATATATTTCTGTCCTTTCACATAACCCGGGGAAATATAGGAATTATTTCCAATTGCTGCTACATTCCCGTCCGGCAAATGAGCACCGGAAAATACTGAGGAAACTTTGACAATAAAGGGTTTAGCTGGATCGATCATTACATCACCTCTTCCGAACACAACATTTACTTCAAAATCGAGGTGTTCGTCGTCAAGCTCAATCTCGGAAAGGTCAATTGAACCTTTGCCGAAAATGATGTTATATTCTTCATTCTTGTTTCTGCATTTCATGTCGCTGGTAGAGAATACCACCGTGTTTCTTGATGTTTTGATGCCAAAGGAGCCGAAGAGTATCTTCAGACCGAGATAAATAAAGATCAATGCGATAATAATTGAGAAAACCGGAATCTTGATGTTGAATACTGCGTTGAGAATAATGCTCAACCCGATGAGGATGACAACTGCTCCCCAGAAAAAGCTGCTAAATAAAAATGCCATTTTCACATGTCCTCCATGTTGTTTGGTTATCGATTTTAAGCTTCTATCATTATGACAGGAACATACATCTCGTCCTCACTCAAGCCACCGTGATGACCTGTGTGCTGGTGAGGACTTTCACCTAATACTTTATCTTTTATGACATAATTTTTTCTCGGAATAAGAACATAATCACCGATTCTGTCCCATAATTTTGGATCCGGCTCATCCAGTCCATAGAAATGGTTTTCAACAAGTTCTGAACTTTTATATATTGAGCATACATCAGAAAGATGCTCCTTCACATATTCCTCAAAGACACCTGCCATGCCCTGTTTCACATAACAGTAAGCTGCCCTTGGGTCGCCGGATAGAGGCATCACAAGTGTGTCTTTTAGTTTAGGATGCTGTTCAATATCAATAAGCGTGTCTTTTTCACCATCAATAAGACCATGATCGGATGTGATGACTACAATACTATTTGTATTTCTGATCGAATACACAAAATTTTCCAGTGCTTTTGCAAGTTCATGGGAATGGTTTTTACAATTCAATGAATGGATGCCATTCTTGTGTGCAAGGGTATCAAAAGTTGGCCAGTAGGCATAGATGAATTTTTCGTTTGGAATATCCTGCACAAGGGTCGTGAGATTCATAATAAAATTATCAATATTTTCCTTTTTATAGGCAACAGATGTGGACCCTTTGCTGTAAAATTTCGTATAGTCTGAATTTATAATATAATCGTTTGTGAGCGTGTAGGATTTGCGAGTGAGATTCTCAAAAATAGTGCTTTGTCTAAAAATATCTTTTGCATATACATCGCTTTTGCTGAAAACTTCTCCGCCGTATCTTGGCTTGAAAGGGAGGATCGCAGATATGGTTCCGAGCTCTTTCAGATAGACAAACCAGCCGGTCACCGCATGCTGGGCAGGGGACATACCAGTCAGGAAAGATGTGATTGCAGTTGCAGTTGTGGACGGAAAAACTGAAGTACAATTCCCGACAAGATGCTTGCTGAAGAAAGAATTTCCCTGCTCCTTGAGGAAGGTATATCCCAGTCCGTCAAGAACGATAAACACCACATTTTTTTTACTCGAAATAAAATCACTCTCAATAAAAGGGAGTGGTTTATGATGAATTGAATTATTCCCCATTGCCTGCGTGATGCTGCTGATAAGATTGATAATACTTCCGTTTTCATAGTTTGGTTGGATCATTAATACCTTTCTGCGAGAATTCTAATTAGTGTCTATCCTTAAAGTCGCATATCTGGTAGAATTATATTATTCATTCTTTTTCCTCAACCCCTAACCCCTTCTCCTACGAGGATAAGGGGAGCTTTTGGCTGGGGTGAGGTCGAAAATCATAGTTTACGGATGCACACTAATTAGAAAGAAATCTGCTTATAATTTATTGATTTGGTTAGCCATTTTTTCGATCACATCGTAAAGGATCTCAGATCTGCTCTCAGTCACTCCCTGTGCTTTTGTCGCTGCCTTCTCAAGAAAATTCATTTTCTCAAGGATCATCTCATAGCCAAAATATTCTTTTGCAAAAGCATGATCGAACAATTTTGAAGGATAGGCATTGTATAGAGTTTCCTGCGCCTTTTCCTTTTGTCCTGCCATGATGAAAAGAGCGATGTTTTTCTTGAGCAACTCGTTTAAATTTTCTCCGATGAATTTTCTCATCTGCTTTTGGATTTTTCCTATATAAATTGATGCTCCCAATATTACAGTATCGTAGTCAGAAATATCTGGTTTTTTGACATCTTTTAAATTTATGATATCGGTTTCTGCATTGAGTTTTTCTTTAAGCAAAGTTGATGCTTTTTCTGTGCTGCCGTGTTTCGTTGTGAAAAGGATACAATTTTTCATGAATACCTCGTTCTATAATTTTCCGACTGATGCGATATATACAACCATTTCGTCCTCTCCGTCAACCTTAAGAAGCTCATTTGATTTTTCTTGAGCATAGGCAGCGATTCCACACACTCCCAAACCAAGTGCTTCGGCAGCAAGATAGAGATTCTGGCACACATGCCCTGCATCGAGGAGTATGAGTTTGGTTGCCATAAATGCATAGCGCCATTCACAGCGATATGGGATAGCTGCCCAGAAAAAGACGACAGAGCTGTCACCGACAAATTCCTGCCCGATACAGGCATCAACTGTTTTCTGGGGGAGATCATCAACAGTATGCAGAAATTCGAGCTGGTGTTCCAGTGCACAGTAACGATAAATTCCCTGCTCCAATCCCTCTACATGAAGTACTGCGAGATATGTTTCAAATGCATGACGTGCTCCGGCGGATGGAACGGTTCGTAAGCTTATTTTGTTCTCAACTCTTTCAAAGATTTTCTTCACTCCTTGAGTACACCAGAGCAAAAATGAAAGGCGCTCCAAATCTATGGCTTCGGCAGTATATTTTCGTCTGGAGCGTCGTTGATTAATGATATCAAAAAGGTCTTTTCCAGGATTCACGAGACCTTCTGGAACTGGGAGATCAATGAGATTATCAGGATTCGCAATTGGCTTTTCCAAAGGTGGCTGAGGGAGTTTTTTTTGCTGATCTGTTTGAACATTCTGCATTGAGTTGAGATCACAATTAAGAAAGAAACGCTGCTCTTCATAGTTTTTCATGGGTGACTCCTCTTGCTTTGCTAATGACGCTTTTGGGGGTGAGTTTCAATGTCAAGTTTTAAGGAAGATTGTTATTGCTTTGCGAAAGTTGCCTTTCTTTCGCAAAGGTGTTATTTAATCATTTTCAAATTTCCAACTTCAATTTATCCTGTCCCAACCATTGCGAAGGTTGGAGAAACCGTTCGCAAGGTTTAAATTTCTTTTTTACATTTTTCGTGCTTTTCTATTATAATTGTAGATTGTCGGAATAATTTATGCTTTCTTCAGATTTATAACAAAGGTCACACCAGGTTTATCAGTATCTTCCACGTAGATCGAGCCGCCATATCTGTTGATGTTCTGTATGACGAGAAAGAGTCCAATACCGGTATGTCCTGCTTCACCATGAGAAAACTGTTTTTCAAATATGCGTTCATGAATGTCAGCAGGTATTTCAGTGCCATCATTATGGATTTTGATTTCTGTGAAATACGAAAATTCTTCAAAAGTAATCGTGATGTTCTTCGCTTTGCCATGCAGTTTTGCATTCTCAATAATATTATGAATAACCGATTCAAAAGCTTCATCAGCACGGACTTTGCAATTACCATTAAGTTGGATGTTCATTCCTGAAAATTCTTTGGAGAGTTTGTCAACTACATGTCTTAGATCGATTGATTTCAAGGAAGTTTCTGCTCTGCTGCTGAACTCGAGCTCTCTCATGGAATTGATTAATTCGAGCCCATTATCACATTTTATGTCAGCTTCTTTTAACAATTTTTCATCTTTCTCTTCATTATACAACTGAAGTGCAGTTTTGATGACGATGAAATTATTCGCAAGGTCGTGGCGAAGCATAGTATTTATCAGTGCAAGCTGCTTTCGGATCTGCTCTGTGTTTTCTTTTGATATAGCGAGATCCTTGTTGATGATTCGCAGGCGATGATTAACTCTAACCCGCAGAATAAAAAAGATCATCACAACTGCAAGTATAAGGATAGAACCCAGCAGTAAAAGGAGTAATCTCAATTTCTGCAGGCTGGAAATTTCCAGATCCTTTTTTAGGAGTTCATTTTCTTTCTCTTTTTTCTCTGTTTCATATTTGGTTTGCGTTTCTGCTATCTTTACGCTGCTTTCTTCGTTGAAGATGCTGTCTTTAACTGCGGAATAAAGTTTGAAGTATTCAAGGGCTTTTTTGTAATCTTTTTTGTCAGAGAATAACTCGGAAAAAAAGAAATAACTATTGTTAATGTTGCTTTTTGCCTTAATTTCTTTGGCTAATTTCAGTCCCTTTTCAAGATACAGAAATGCTTTATCATATTTCTGTTGTTTTACATAAAGATTTCCTATATTATTTAATGTATTGGCAGTTCCCCATTTATCATCAATTTCTTCTGTCATTTCCAATGCTTTTAGATAATATTTTAAAGATTCATCATAATTTTTTAAGTTTTTGTAGATTATTCCAATGTTACCGAGGGAATTTGCAATACCTTTTTTATCTCCAAGCTGTTCTTTGATTTTTAATGATCTTAGATAATAATCCAGAGCTTTATCTTGATCATTTAATGATTTATAAACAATTCCAATATTATTTAATAAATGGGCGATGTGTCTCTTATTTTCTAATTCTTCAAATATTTTCAGCGATTTTTGATAATACTCTAAAGTTTTATCATAATTGCTTAAATTCCAATAAATAAGTCCGATATTGTTTAAAGAAATAGCTATTCCTTTTTTATATCCAATTTTTTCATTTATTTTCAATGACATCAGGTAATATTTCAGAGCTTTATTGAAATCAGCTAACTCGTCATAAATAATTCCAATACTGTTATACGTAGAAGCATTTTTTTGTTCATCTCCAATTTCTTCAAGAATTTCTATCGAGTTCTGATAGCATTCTAAAGCTTTTTCATAATTACTTAAGTAATAATATCCTCCACCAATTATTTTTAAAGCTTGTGCTTCACCCTCTACATAATCTAGTTTCTGTGATAGGTTAAGAGCTTGATTACCGTATTCTATTGTTTTTTGTGGTGATTCATAAAAATAAGCTTTTGCTAATTCATTCAAAACTTCTACTTTTTCCTTGCCTTCAACAATATTTAATTGGTTTTTCAAACTATCAATTACTGCTGTATTCGAGAAAAGCATATAGGGAATGAAGAGGAAAAGTATCAGCAATAATTTAGTTTTTATCAATTTATACCTCGCAATAACTTATTTATGGAATTAAGATGAAGGAGCGTCAATTTTTCAATAGAGTTCATAATAATATAGATAATATTGAACGAGGATATTTCACATTCTACATTGAAGTAATATATGTCGATAACAATGATTAGAAGTCATCGAGGAACGGATTATCAAAGGTGTCTCGTTTAGGAACTTTTTTCTCTTCTTTTTCGTCTTCCTTTTTCTCTTCCGTTTCCTCTTTCAATTCTTCAGGTTTCTTTTCTATTTCCAGCTCAGGATTAGGTTCCTCGGTTATCTCTTCTGTCGGTACTTCTTCTGCTTCTTTGCTTTCTTCCTGTTCTGGTGGAGGAGGTGGAATTTCTTCTTCGGTTTCGATTTTTGGTTCTTCTTTTTTGGGAATCGGTTTTTTTGCTTTCTTTTTTGGCACCTTTTTTTGTTCAGGAGCTATTTCGGGAGCTTCAACTTCTTCTGTTTTTGGCTCAGTATCGGTAATCTTATTTTCCAGATCTTTAATGTTCTCTGTAAGTGAATGGATAGATTCTTCAACAGAGGTTTCCGGCACAAGTGTGTTGAGTATATTTTTGTCGATCACAAATTCTTTTTTGATGATCCTTCTGCTTTTTTCGCTGGGTTTGTATTTCATTCTCACGGTGTGTTCGGAGATCGCATAACTGCCGGTTGATTCGTCAATTATACCGCATACAGCTCCGCTTTTCTGCTCGGGTGCAAGATAGCTGATCTCGGCAAGAGGAAGGAGATTATTGGAAATACGTGCATCGACTTCTTCATCAAATTCAAATTCGACTACAATATTAAAAGCCGGCTGATTTCCGATATTTGTTATGATCGCATAGAGTTTGTCATCTTTCAACTGGAGGTAATATACCACATCTGCGGAAGGTTCCATATAGCGGGTCTGCTTGGTGAACTGACGCTGGAATTTCTTCTCAATTTTCGAGGATTCAGAAAAGATTTCCCGTACTTCTTTCATTATGCCAAAAATCAGGCAAATGACCACTATCAATAAAAGCGGTGTTATGAGTCCGCTAAAGTACATGCCAAAGGCACCCCAGTCTGCTTTATCGTCAGAAAAAGTGCCGTCGCCGAAAGTTATAAAGTAGAGTGCAAGTGCTAATACTACCATTGCAACTGCAACGATCAGTACGATCTTTTCATTTTTTTTCATTTTATTTTCATCCTCGTATTTTTTCAATTCGTAATAAATCTTTATGCTTGAGCATTTTACGTGTCAATATTTTTGTTATTATTCCTTGCATATCCACAATTTTTTTTAATCCCACTATAGACACTATGTGCCATCATATATCTTAATTATACTACTGGGTTATATCTATTTTAGGTTTACCTTTTTCTTTTTCTGGGAACTTCTTTTCATATTCATTCAATTCATCCTCCTTGATTGTAAAGGTTTCATCTTCAAAGAACCTTCCTTTCACATTATCCAATCCATTCTCATAAAGTTCCAATGCCATAAAAGGTTCAAAGTCTTGATTATCTTTTGTTGTGATTTCATATTCTTTGGCATTTCTAAATCCAAAACGATGGTAATAATCAGGGTTTCCGAACAAAATCATTCCCTTAAATCCCATTTTTTTTGCTTCTGAAATCGAATAATTTAAAAGCTTTGTTCCAATTCCTTTGTTTTGGCATGAGGGTGAAACCGAGAAAGGACCAACACATAATACTTCATGCTCATTGTTTTGATTATCAATGACCCTTGCTTTTGTTGAAATTATATGCGCGATAATTTCGTCTTCATAAATGGCTATCAGATCTAATTCTTCAATATAACCACTACTTTCCCTGAGTTGGTGTAATATCAAATGTTCACCACATCCTGGATTATATAAATTCCAAAATGTTTCTCGTGTAATGTTTTATGTAATGAGAAAATCTTTTTTGGTTGTTTTTTGAATAAATATTTTCATAATTGTTGCAGTATCCTTTTTTTGTTTATTGCAATATTATCTATTATGCAGGATGTCTTTCAGTATTAAGCATAACGGTTTGGCTATGAAGCGTGGCGGCTACGGGAGTATTACCTGTCAAATCGAGATGATGTTGAAGCGAGTTACAAATGCCCGAATACCCACATCACTCGCCATGCTTTATGAGCCTTTGTTATTGTGCGTTAATTCTTCATTATCAGAGATTTCTTAAGATTCTTTTAGTTTTCGATATGCGTTTTCATACCAATCTGCATTTTGAATTGAAAATTGATACTGAGTCGTTGGAGTATCAATCTCGGTAATCCTAAATTTCAAAGCGCTACCTTTCATTAAGACATTATGTATCTTTCTTGAGTCTGTTTTACCAAAACTAAGTCTTTCTGAATAATTTACTGCTATTAATTCCATTCGATTCCCATCTTTATCTTGAACTAAGGCAGTATAAGCTGTCGAAGAATACGCTTTAACAGGATTATTTCCTGCGTACTCATAAAGTCGAATTGAAATATTTGATGAATTAGTAATCAGAAATTTAACATCTAATTCTGAGTCTTGTGTTGCAGTATTACTAAATGTTCCACGAATTAAAATTGTATTCGTAATATATCCTTGCTTTGTGGGTTCTCCAAAATCATCGACATAATAGCGAACACTCCACATTCCTGTATTATTGAGATTAGCTAATCTAATCTGTTCTTTCTCCTCCGCTTCTTTTCTTTTTTTCTCTACTAATTCTTTCCTTTCAATTGTTTTTAGCAATTCTTTAAACTCGATATTCTTTGGGGATTCGGGATGTTTTTCATATAACATTTCAATATTCTGTCGTGCAAGAGCATAATCTTTTCCTGCGTATGCTTTCTCAACCTCAGCGACAATTTTTTCTGCACCAAATTTGCATTCATCTAATTCAGTTTTAAGACGCTCATTCTCTGCCATCAATTTGTCATAGTCAGCCTGAGGAACTCCGCAACTTGAAACAATTGTCAACACGACAATTCCGTAAATAATACTTTTTATTTTCATAATTATTCTCCTTTGATTATTTTTTAATGCACCATAACGTTTGGCGGTATGAAATCGTTGGGGATTGCGGGCTTTGTTCCTGTCCACCGACACAAAAGCTTGTGCGTGGTAAAAAGCTTGAAGAACCACTTAAACCCCAATGTTTTATACCGCGTGTTATGGGCAGGTTTTTATTTTAAAATCATTGCATTTATGTTTAGAAATTTAACTCTTTTTCAAACTGTTTCATTCTTTTTTCATGTTCATTCTTTTCTTTCTTTATTCTTTCATCTTCTTTGCGTATCTGCTCGATTAAAAATGATATTTCTTCATCCGTAAATAATACACTACCTTCATTATCAGTTGCCTTGCTTAACTTTTTTATTAGTTTTTCTTTTCTTTTCGTAAACTCTTCTTTGTTCCCACAACCATGTGCTGAAAAATGAAATTGGTCCAATAATACAATATTACAAACTTGTATTGCTTGATTGATTTTTCCCAATTTCTCAAGATTTATAGCAAGTCTTTCCTGGACATATCCTGTATTGTGTCCATAAAGCATTGCAAGCCTGGCATGTTCTACAGATTTGTCATAAAAAATCGGATTTTCATTTCTTACTTTAAAATAAGCGTCCATTAGATTAACATGAACTCCATCTGAGTATGGTGTCTTTTCCAATAGTTTCTTACCTAACTCTATGGCTTCATGAAATTTCTTTTCAAAAATCAAGTTTCCAATCGAACAATATTCAGGTATTTGAGACTCGTAGATAATCTCAGCATTTGAAGGTATCTTGTCTTTGTTTACTGAAGATATGTTAATCATAACTTCTTTTTTTTCAGAAAAATCCTTTGACTTTTCTGAACTACTTCCAAATATTTTTTTGAATATTTTCATAATTTGTCAATAAGTTGCTTGTTTTAACTTGCCAATAACTACTTCCTAAACGACATATTACGTATAGCATGC
Organism: Candidatus Cloacimonadota bacterium; assembly: GCA_030613025.1. GTDB lineage: Bacteria > Cloacimonadota > Cloacimonadia > JGIOTU-2 > JGIOTU-2 > Celaenobacter. Next base: position 2,595 of record JAUWMT010000063.1, on the reverse strand, counting down.
CATATTAGGGTTATATGCGAATAGATCATTAGTTTATTTTTCCTTTATCTGAAAAAATATAATCAGCTAGTGAAATTATGTTTTGAAGATTTATTGTGAACATGTGGGTGTAGATTTCTGTAGTAATGAGACTTCTGTTTTTACTTTTCATAAATAATTCATATCTTAAATTCTTATTAAGGACAAAAAGATGTGAACCAACATTATTTGTCAAATAGAAAATATATTTCCCTGAAAATTTTCCCCAATCTTGACGTTATGTAAACTTAGTGTGAAATTTTGTTTATGAAAAATGAACATGAACTTTCGGAAAAAGATATAAGCTTGATCAATAAGTACAAGTTCTACTTGCAGTTTGAAAAGGGTTTAAGTGCGAATTCAATTATTGCCTATGAGCGTGATATAAAGCAATTTGCAGAAGAAAAAAGCAAGCATGATGATTTTCAACAATTCTTTTCATTTTTACTCACTGTTTTTCATTTGGGTATAACGTTAAGTATAAGAATAGTAGCCGACTTCGGATCAATTCACTTTCAATTTACGATGAAATTGAAGCGGGCTATCCCGATGTATCGGGAAATTTACTACTATATCGGCAATTATTTTATACATTGTTATGGGCTGATTATTGATTTTCATTTTTTATAATAGCAACAAATATTTATTATTCTATAATCTGTTATGCTTTGATAATTCCATATTTAGCATGTTTTTTCCCTTTTTCAATTGCCCAAATCACATTTTCATAATCAAAATGCCAGTATTCTTTAGGATCAACTACAAAATTTTCTTTATCAAAAAGATTTATAAGTAATTCTCTGTTCTTTCTTACTTGCGGTGTAATATCAGGATGAAACGGATAGCATGTTTTATTAAGTTCTAAATGAAGACCATTATTATTTCCAAAATCCATTACGCAATCTTTTTTCAAATCATATATTAAAGCATCTACAGCCCCACCGGTTGACTGCATTGATTTTTTTTCTGATGCAATAAAATAGGAAACTACTTTATAGATTTCTTTTTCTGATTCATTAGGATGTTCTTTCTTTATTATTTTAAATCTTCTGTCACGTAAAAGTTTTTGATGTGCGAACGATCTCCATACAGAACGAATGATTAATACTTTATCTTCCTTGTCTAAAATTTTGCTTATCCGTCCTATTTTTTCAAAAACTGCTTCTCTGACCTTGTATTGATAATCTTTTTTAACAGATGGTTCAAATATTAAATTAAATCCTGATTCTTTTAAACTAATCAAAGGAGAATTATCATCTTTAATGATAATAGTTGGGATAAGTTGCTTTTGAAAACGGTCTAATCGTTCAACTAATTCGCAATATTCTTTAGCGGTCATAAATTATTTATATTCATTAATTATATATGGTGAAGTCATGGTTGCGAGCAAAGCTCCATAATTGAGATTGAACTCAACAGTATCCCCCACTTTTAAGTCGGTCTGTTTGGCATTAATAATAAGATGGTCACTGCTTGCTCCTAGAATATCAATATCCAATATAGGAGTTAAACCGGAAACCAAAACATCTTGCGCCCCAACTCCCAGTAAAACTCTTCTTATTTTACCAAAATCACTAAACTTTGGAGTATTTCCAAATACATCCTGGTAAATATCTCCATAAGGCAAGGAGGGCTTTATTTTTGATTCAATAACCTCTGCAACTAACGTAAACACATCAGTAAATAACTTTGGTATAGGGTTTCTGTTAAGCGTTTCGCAACCCAAAAATATGGATTCACCAAGTCGTAAATTATTAATTTTTCCAACATCTTTTGTAGTCATAAACCAATTATAATTGGCTGAATTTCCACCGGAAATAAACTTTAATTTCAATTTGAACTTATCCTCAATATTTTTGGCAATTGATGACAAATGCTCCATTTTTTTATAATCAGGTTTAATTCCTCCAAAACAAGCTAAATTTGTTCCGATACCTACAAGTTTAATTCCTTTCAACATTATTACCTTATTAACGGTGTCTTCTAAATCCGAAGGCATAATACCCTCCCTTAAATCTCCCAACTCTACCATTAATATAATTTTATGTAATGTATTTAGTTTCTCTGCAAATTTTGAAAGTTCTTTAATTACCGCGAGTTCCGAATTAAGACTAATGTCGGCATATTTAACTACATCTTTGGCTTGACTTTGAATGGTTCTTAATAAAAGAAATTGTGCTTTTATGTTTGCATCCCGCATCTTCATAATATTAGCAATTCTTGAGTCAGCAAGGATATTTATTCCACTTTTTACTAGAACTTTTGCAATAGTAATATCTCCGCAAACTACTTTTGTAACACCTATCACATCAATACCTTTTGAAGCATACAATTCTTTCAATCTTATTGCATTATGGGCAATTTTTTCAAGATTTATCTCTATTCTTGGCGTAATTATGTCAATTGTACTCATTTGAGTATTTCGGGAAATACTTTGTATATTTTTTTAATAATTTTATCGCATCCATACTTTAAAACATCTGTAGTAGGTAGTTTATATTTATTCTCATACTCTAATATTGTATTTTCAAGTTCATGGTCTGTCATATCTTCATGATTAAGTGTAATGGCAATTAC
>JAUWMT010000056.1 GCA_030613025.1 Candidatus Cloacimonadota bacterium | reverse complement strand
ATATTTCGAATAATTACCAATAAAATTCTATATATTACACTCCAAAATCCAAAATCTAGATATTTATGCTTTGTTGAAATATGAAGTATATGAAATTTATCACTCACTCAAAACTGGGGTTTTTATAGTGAACTCAATATTCATTAAAATAAGAGATGAAAAAAAAGCCAGAAATATTGGAGAATCTTATGACTTTCAAATCAAAACCCACGAGCCTGCAAAATCTGTTTTCAATAGAATTACCAATCTTTATGCCGAAGCCAAAAAAAGAGACCCAGAAGTGTTCACAGACAACATAAAAGTAGAACCAGCAAATTTGTTAAATGTTGTAAATTATCTACAAGGCATCAATTTAACAGAGACTGATTTGGATACAAAAGGAGTTGCTTTTGAAAGATTTATGGAAGATTTTTTTAAAGGCAAACAAGGACAATATTTTACACCAAGAGAAATTGTATCTTTCATTATTAAATTATTAGATATAACTAATGAAATGAAAGTTTTAGACCCTGCTTGTGGTAGCGGTGGCTTTTTATTACACGCATTAGATGAAATTAGAGAAAAAGCATCTGTATTTTATAAAAAAGATTCTGGTAAGCATTATAGTTACTGGCACGATTTTGCAAAAGATAATTTATATGGTATTGAAGTTAATGAAAGAATTGCCAGAGTTGCAAAAATGAATATGATTATTCACGATGATGGACATACAAATGTAATTTGTTCAGATGCACTTGAAGATTTAGAGAAAATCCAAAAAATTAATTCCGATTTTAAAAAGGATTTCTTTGACCTTATTATTACAAATCCCCCTTTTGGAGCTACTGTAAAACTTGATGAAAAGCCATATTTATCTAATTATATTTTTGGCAAAAATAAGCAAAAAAAGGAAAGAAAATCTCAAAAAACAGAAATATTATTTATCGAAAGAATTTGGGAATTTTTACAACCTGATGGTAAAGCTGCAATAATCCTTCCTGATGGTATTTTAACAAATAAAACTCTAAAATATGTTAGAGATTATATAATTGAAAAATTTGAAATAGAAGCTGTTTTTTCCTTACCACAAGTAACATTTGCTCATTATGGTGCTGGTTTAAAATCTTCAATATTGATAATGAGAAAAAGAAAAGATAACGAAGAAATTTACAATAATAAAGTCTTTTCGGCAATTATCCATAAAGTTGGCTATGATAGTGTTGGTAGAAGTGATAAAACAGATATTCCAGAATTAATCAAGAAATACAAAGAATATATTAATGGTAATGAATTTTATGATGATGATGTTTTTATAAAAAGAATTAGTCAATTTGATAACAATAGATTAGACCCATATTATTACTCGCCAAAATTTGAAAAAATAATAGAAAACATTGAGAATTCAGGGCACAATTTATTACCATTATCAAAAATAACCGAGATCGTGTTTAATGGTTCTACACCTGCAAAAGACGATTATTCCGAAAATTCATCAGATCCAAAAATTGTAAAAGTTGCTACACTAAAAAAAGGTGTCGTAAATTTTGACTTTGTTGAATTTGTAAAACCTGAAGCTGTCTCTCAAAAATATTTGAAAGAAGGAGATATTTTAATTCTTTCATCTGCTCACCAAGCTGATTATTTAGGTAAAAATCCTTGTGTAGTTGAAATTCCTGAAGAATTAATTGAGGAAGATATAGTTTTTGTTGGTGAATTAATAAATATAAGAGTAAAAAAAAATATTATAAATCCTTATTATTTACTTCAATTGTTCAATACTCATAACTATTACTTATTGATTAATAGGGAAAAGCGTGGTCAAACATCTCATTTATACCCAAGTGATATGAAAAAGATTTTAATTCCAATTCCAAAGCATAAAAAAACACAAGATGATAATGCTGAAATATATATTGAAAATCATAATAAATATATGGAATTAATAAAAAAAGCAGATGATTTATTAGAAAGCACTTTTCATCAATTTGAGGATGATTTTCTTAAATTAAAATAAAAGAGGATAAATGTGCATAACAAGCGTGTCAGTGCTCAGATTGAAAGAAAAGCAAGATGAGCACCGCACACGCAAAACATTAAACGAATTTTATCTAAGGAGGATTCTTGAAAAAAGTAAATAAATTTGGAGCTTACGTTGTAGATAAAGCATCTAGAGCATTAATGAATTTCAGTAATGAAATTGAGACTTGTGAATTTTTAATGATCTTTTTAGCGTTAGGCAAATATTACATTAATCTGAACAAAGCAAACGCAAAAGCACAACTAATTACCATATATAAAGATGAGACAAATGAAGTCTCAAAACAGTTAGTTGATATTTTTGAGAATACTGACATAAACCATTTATTCGACAATAAAACATATGAGCGGTTTTTTGGTCAGATGGCTTTTTCAAGATCAATAGATAATTTTATCTCATATTTTAAAGAAATATTATCTGAGATAATAATGACTAATCCAAATATATTAAAATCAAAAGAAAAAGAAAGGTTAGATTTTATTCTTAATTTTGATTCATTAGATGAACTTCATAAAGCAATATCTGAGAAAAAAATAGAAGAATTATTTTATAAAGGAATTAATGACATTGAGAAATTTTTCAATGATAGACTAAATTTAAAACTTTTTAAAAATGAAGAAGACAAAATGGGGATAAACTACATTATTAAACAAAGAAATTTAATTGTTCATAATCGTGGTCAAATTTCAAAAGAATTTGTTAAAGAATTTCCTGACAGACATAGCGATCATGGATTATATTTATTTTATTCATACAAAGATATTTCAGCGCTTAATCTATTGCTACAAAATTTTCTTGTTGATTTAGATGAAGAAATAACAAGGAAGTTTAGTTTAACGTTAGTACAAAATGATTATACATAAAAAATCGAGTTTCCCATATAAGAGAAATAGAATAAAATCGTGTAACAAGCGTGTCAGCGGTAGTTTTGTTGGTGGTCATTGCCTGAATCTTATCGATTCAGGATTCGGTTTGTTGTTTAGCGCAGAATCATTCCGATTCCGCCGCACACTCCAAACATTACACGAAATTCATTAATTCTCAAATAGTTTGAGCTAGGAGACGAAATGAGTAAAGCAATTGACATTACCTCTGGAAAAGGGTTTAAATATACAGAAGAAGTAGAACTTTATTTAAACTCACAAACTAAAGTTACAATACAATGTAAACACGTACCAAATCGAAAGACGAGGGAATTTCACCATCTTGAAGTTAGATTGAAAAAATATTCAAAAAAACGAAATGATGAAGTCTTTAATAAAGATGCATTTGATTCAATATGTTTCACAACAAATGATAAAAATAATCAGATAACAGATAACTCCTTAAAGATGTTTATGCAAATTCTAGAAGGTCAACGAGAATTCGTATTTAAAAAATTACCAGCACATACAACTCTACTTTTAGAAGACAAACAGTTCCTTGAAGAGTTATTAATAAAAATTCAAACTCGCGAAGAAACAATTGGACTAATAGAGAAAATTATCGATAAATCAGAATTGTCTTTTGCTGAAATATTAAAATTAGGTAACACAACTAAAAGAATCAATGAGAAAAGGATTAAAATAAGAGAATTAGAAGAACTTATTGATAAACCAGATGTCAAAGAAGTTACTGATATTCACAGAAAGCTAAAAGAAATGCCGTGGATATTTGGTCCTGAATATGAAAAAATTGATGTAAAAAATGCAGGTGAACAAATTCCTGATGCCAGATTAAAAAGAATTGATGGTTTAAGCGACATATTAGAAGTCAAATTACCAGATGTTGAATTATTAAGACGAGATAAATATAATAGACACTATATATCTCCTGATTTATCAAAAGCTATTGGTCAGTTAATTGGTTATCTTGAGTATTACCACAGTTCCTATTCAACTCAAATTGATGATAATTCTAATGAAGAAATAGAAGAAGATTTTTCTTGTAGATATTATAAACCTAAAGGGATTTTATTGATTGGTAGACGTTTCTGCAAAGATCTCACCAATAAAACGCAAAACACCTCAGATGCATCACCAAAACAATTACGAAGAGCTTTATCATATTTTCATTGGATTGAGATTCTTACATATGATGATTTAATTGAAAGAGCTAAACAATCAATAAACAATGTTTCAAGTTAAGTATATGATATTTCGTGTAACAAGCGTGTCGGCAGTCGGGTCTCGCAGTACTCTTTGCCTGATCCGTCAACTGACGGATTCAGGGTTTGGGTTGTTTGTTTTGGGCGTACCCGAAAGCCTTCGGGACGATCCCGCCGCACACGCCAAACATTATGCCCATTTACAAATTATGGTGTGTTGTTGATCAACAAGGAATCTATTTTAAAAATTAATTTTATAGATATTGTTTTGATAAACTGAGAGTGTTTATTAAAAAAGTCATAAAGGGAGTAAGTAATAATGAATGAACTAATTTCTCCAAAATATCAAATGAAACTTGTATCTCAAATTGAAGATACAATTTGGGATGAATTCAAATCATACACACAGGTAAGAAATTACATAGAAAAATGGTATGAATATGATTTGAATTGGGAGAATTTTAGAATTTTTGAAAAGGATGAAAATATTATTGATTTAAATCGAACATTGCATTCAATGTCAGGTGAAGTTATTCTAAAAATAGCAATTGACTTAGGCGTCGATACACCAGATTTTATTCCTTCAATACCAACGTTTAAGAATATGTTGAAATCTGATTATAAAACAGCATACAACACATTTTCAAAAGCATTTAAACAAATTGAAACTGATCCAAGCCTTGCTATCGGATTGGCAAATTCTGCATTAGAAAGTATAATCAAAGAAATACTAAAAAATGAAAGCGTAAAAAGTAAGATTAAAGGAACCGAAACATTATATAAACTAACCTCAATTATTCTAAAGGAATTTAACATCACTAATATTAATCATCCAAGTGAGATAAAAACAATTGGGAGTTATCTTCTAGCTATTTGCCAATCTATTGAAAAATTAAGAAGTGAAAAAACAAATTTTCACGGAAAAACTGAAGGTGATTATTTATTAACAGAACCAATTTACACATATTTTGTTGTCAATGCAATCTCAACCGTAGGTCTGTATTTAAACTCTTATTATACAACAAAATTCCCAAAGCAGAATATTGATGAAGAAAGTGATTTTGTGTTTTAGCATTGAGTTATTTGTGGCTAATTAAATGTTAAAAGTAAATAATAAGAAAATGGGCATAACAAGCGTGTCAGCGGGTAGGCTGGTCGGTGCTTTTTGCCTGATCCGCCAGCTGACGGATCCCGCCGCACACGCCAAACATTATAGGAAATTGTAGTTTATTAAAGTGTAGAAGAGGATAAAATGAAATATAAAACAGTTCAAATAATATCTTATCGGTTATTAGATAATTTTAAGGCTGAATGGCTGGTGAACTCAGAAATAGCAAATCCAAGTTCTTTAGATGAGTTTGATGTTACAATCATTGATTTGACAGATGAAGAGCTTTGGAGAAATAGGTCTAATGGTTGTCAAACAGTTAATTCAATATCCGATTTGAGAAATCTTGTTATGATGATAGGGAACTCTAAAAATACAAAGATTATATTTCTTCTTCCTAACAATATTACATTTAAAAATAGTTGGGTGCCTTCTAAATCAAGATATGTTCACACAATCTATTTTAAAAATATATTAAGAGATTTTGAAACTTATTTTTTAAAAAATATATTTAAGATTCCAATAAAGAACATTGTTTTTGAGAATACTAAGACTATAATAAATGGTGTAAACTATATTGCTAATTTCTTTTTTTCACAAGAAGATGAAATTTTAACTGCATCTCAAGGAAGTAGTAAAGCTACTACAGTTTCAATTGAAGAAAAAATCTTAACATTTCTCAACATTAATAATTTAGAAAAATTGAAAAGTTTCTTACTACAATTAAATTTGATAGATAACCGTGAAGCGCATCCAGAATGGTTTTCAACAATTAAAATGTTCGATGATGTAGAACTCAATAAAAAGATTACTACTAACGAAAAAATAATCAATAATTCAAAAGTTGAGATTAATAATTCAAAATCAGGTTTAGAAAAAAATAATAGATTTAAATCAGTTTTATATACAAATAGTGATGAATTAGTAAAAGTTGTTTTCGAAATATTAGAAGAAATTCTAGTTTGTGATCTGTCAGAGTTTATTGACCAAAAAAAAGAAGATTTTATCATAAAAAAAACTAAAGTTACATTTCTTGGTGAAATTAAAGGAGTAAGTTCTAATGTTAAATCTGAACATATTTCTCAATTAGATGTCCACTTGCAAATGTATCAAGATAAACTTGAAGAAGAAAATTTAACAGAAAAAGTTAAATCACTATTAATTATTAATCATCAGAGAAACAAAGATTTAGTCTCTCGTTCAACTATACATAATAATCAAATCAGATTAGCAAAGAGAAATAATTCTTTGATCATAGAAACATTTGTATTACTAAAATTTTATGAAAAATTTATCAATGGTCAGGTTAAAAGCGATTTCGTTATTGAGTTATTCTCAAAAAAATGCGGTAAATTGAATGAGTCAGATTTCTAAGCTCATTTCCTATAACATACGTGTCAGCGGGTAGGCTGGGTGGTTTGTTTTGTCTGAATCTTGCGATTCAAACGGCTGGTCGGTTTGTTTTGGGCGTGATCGTTCCGATCCCGCCGCACACGCCAAACATTAAGCGAAATTCAATTATAAAATAAAAGGAGTGAGATATGAAAAACAGAATTATAATTAGCCTTGCAGTAATAATTATATTGCTTGCAAGTTGTTCTTCTTCGACAGATATTGAGAAAATAAACACAGTAACCGTTACAAGTGGTAGTGAACCTTATGATGTTGAATTATCAAGAAGTGTAGTATTACCAATAAATTTGAATGATGCAATCTTTATTATGGAAGAATGCTACGAAGAATACAATGCTTCTCTTGGTGAACCTGAATTAATCGATGAAAATTGGGTATTTTATTGGAGCCCTGAATTTCCAGATTTTGAAATTAAAGTAAATAGAAATAATGGAGATGTAATAATTGCACAATTTGGGTAGAATTAATCTCATCACATTAAGTTATATTTGCAAGGTTTCTAACTAGATTCAGATAAATTTGATCCTTAAAAGTTCAGATGTGGTTCGGTTATTTTTTAAGAAAACGAGATTTCCTGCTAAAAACTGAAAATTTATCAGTTGAATAAATGATCTTTAAATTTAAATATAAGAAAATCTTTGAAAAAAATTCAAATTCTGGAATGAATCTCACTGATTTTCTATCAACCTGAAAAATACGCAATTTTTACACAAATTAAAATTTCTTAAAATATATGATCATTTTTTTTAAAATAAACATTACTTATTCTGAATTCTTTAAAACACTGAAGAAGATGCGATTTTGTCATAAAAATTAAATTGATTAAACTTTGCTGTAAATAAAAATAACTTGAAAAGAAAATGAAGCTTTTCTAATTTTCGTAACATATTTTTCTGAAGGAGATTACTTCCCTATTTAATAAATTTTTTAATGGAAGAAGAAAATCCTCTTTGAAAAAAATTGAATTTAAGAAGCATTTTACGTTCTTAAGTTTTTGAATTGTTGATCGCTTAACACACAGCTCCACTATTCGCTTCGCTCACCGTGGCAGCTGCCTAACATTATGCCAATTAAATTTATTTAGAGATTTTAATGTAAAAGGGAAATTATTTAACAGTGTAAACTTATGAGTGTGTAAGAAAATGCCGATCTGTCAAATTATTGGTAAATTTCATAAGATTTTTTGAGGTCTGAAATAACTGATTTCTCAATTAAAATTTACTATTTTTATTAAAATGTTGAAAAAGTTTACATTAATTACTAATCAACATAAAAGAGAATTATATTTCAAAAATAGGAATGACTATGAAAAAATGTTTAGTGTTAATCATATTATGTTTGATTTTTTCCTCACACCTTTTTGCATGGAGATCTCAGGAAATGGAAGTTAGAGTTTTTCTGAATTCACAATCAGATTATCAAACATTACATGCCCTCAAACTGAACGGTGATGTGTATCCTAACGGAGAAGCTTTATTGTATGTAATTCCATCCGAATTGGAAATGTTAAAATCTACCGGGCTTAAATATAAGATCGAGCGTGAAGACCTGAATGAATTTTCCGGGAAGTTCTGGCAATCGATGGACACTACCAGGGAAGCGTATCATACTTATGCAGAAATTGTAGCTCTGGCAGACAGTCTGGCAACTACATTTCCCGACATCTGTGAAAAGTTTTTATTTGGTACTTCCGTGCAAGGCAGAGAACTTGGTGCTCTTAAAATTAGCGATAATGTTTCGTTGGATGAAAATGAAGCAGAAGTAATGTTCGACGGCGGTATTCATGGTGATGAAGTAGGATGTGCTGAAAATTGCATTCGCTTTGCCCGTGACCTGTGCCGTGATTATAGTACGGATCCATACATTGCTAATCTTATAGATAATCGCGAAATATGGATTTATTACATGGTAAATCCTGACGGTCGTGTGATGGATCAGCGTTATAATGCTAACGGTGTAGACCTTAATCGTGATGCGGGTTATATGTGGAACGGTGAGGGAAGCAGCAGTGGCGCATTTTCGCAAATAGAATCAAGGGCATTAAGGAACGCTACTTATGGCAGGCAGTTCGTGGTTCACACCACCTATCACAGTGGAACTGAATATATTTCCTGTCCCTGGAGCTATCGTCCTGACCAATGCCCGGATTTCAATCATATAATTCAGCTGGCAGGTGTATATTCCTCGATTTCCACATATCCATATTTAGAATTTGGACAGGGTTGTACAGGAATGTATCCAATTAATGGAAGCACAAAAGATACAAATTATGGTGCTGCAGGAGCGATCAGTTGGTCAATGGAAATTTCTTATTCTAAGCATCCTCCTACATCACAGATCCAGCTTTATTATCAGCGTAATATTCCTGCAATGCTTGCCATGATTGAATACGCTGGTTATGGATTAGAAGGAGTTGTAACCGATGTTAACACCGGCGAGCCGATTGCAGCAACCGTTTTTATTAACAACTATTTTCCATGCTATACAGATCCTGCATTTGGTGATTATCATAAATATGTTTTACCTGGCACTTACGATATTACGATCGTTGCCAATGGCTATGAAACTCAGACAATAAACAACGTTATAGCTACAGCAAATAATGCTACAGCTACAGATTTCCAGCTACAACCTTCTGATGAAGATGCTTTTTACGGTTATAAATTTGCAGCAAGCCAGATACCGGATAACAACACAGGGGATGAAGGAAACACCCCTGCATCTCTTGGCGAACCGGATAATATAAATTACTCAATTGGGAAAGACGGATGGTGCATAATTGATATGCAGTATCCGATTGTTGATGGTGCCTATAATGATTTTACTGTTTATGAAGGGGACATTTCACCAGAAGGATTTGACTGCTATGTAAGTAATTCTATGGATGGTCCCTTCTATTTAGTTGGCTCGGGTTCAGGAACTACAGAATTTGATCTCAGCGGTTCAGGACTTGCAGAAGCACAGTTTATAAAAATAGTCGATGACGGAGATGGTACTCAAACAGCACCCGATGCCGGTTTTGATCTCGATGCGATTTCCACCGAATTTATTCAAGGAGCTAATCTTGTCATAGATAACTACTATATTGATGATTCTGCCACAGGCAATAATGATGGAGTGCTCGATCCGGGAGAAGAAGCTGATCTTTATATAATTATCAGGAACAACGGAACCGAGACTGCTTTGAATATTACTTCTTTGCTTAGTTGTACTGATCAGTTCGTAAGTGTGATCAGCCAACTGGATCCTTACAGCGATATCGAACCGAGTGAAATGGACACATCATATGTGACCATTGCTGCTTCGGGTGGCACCCCGAATGGACATCCTGCTCACTTCTCACTTGATCTGCATTGTAACAATAATACTTTTTCATGTATTTATGATATAGTAATAAATGTCGGCTCGCTGCCATGTGAAGATTTTGAGACAGGAGATTTCAGTGCTTTCAATTGGCAGATGGGTGGAAATCTTGATTGGACAATTGATTCTAATAATGCTTATGAAGGAATGTATTGTGCTCGTTCCGGTGCGATCGGTAACAATCAAACTACCGAAATGTCTGTTACTATGGATGTGACCAGCGGACAAATATCCTTTTATAGAAAGGTCTCTTCAGAAAACAATTATGATTTCCTTCAATTTTTTATAGACGGCTCCATGCAGGGGCAGTGGGCGGGACAAATGGGCTGGTCAGAGGAGTCCTATTCGGTAACAAGTGGAACTCATACTTTCAAATGGGTTTATGATAAGGATACGAACACAACAGGTGGAAGCGACTGTGCGTGGATAGACAATATGTATTTTCCTGCATCAAATCCAACATATCCAATTCTCTACCTTGCACCTACAATGATAAATTTTGGTCAAATATTCATAGGTGAGGACTCAACTGCACATTTTGAAATAGAAAATGTTGGCGGAGGTACATTGGCCGGCACTATCACTACTCCGGATGGTTTTACAGTCATGGAATCGGGTGGCACAACTCCTGTAACGATACTTGACTACAGCTTGACAGGTGGAGAAAGTCAGGAATACGATCTGATATTCTGCCCGACTGTTGCTCAAATCTATAACGAGCCTGTTTCTGTATCAGTATTTCCATTTCAGTATGAATTTATTAATATCTATGCAGAAGGTGTTCCTCAAACCGGTATTGATGATCCTGAATTCTTCACAGAAACCAGACTTTTCGGCAACTTCCCGAATCCTGTTGGAAATGCAACGGTGATTTCATATCAACTTAAAGGGAGCGCACAGTTTCAGGATGTTTCCATTGATATCTATAATATTCACGGAGATTATGTTACAACGATCAAAGGTGAAAACGGAAAGGCTATTTTGGACTGCACTCAGCTTGGAAATGGTGTTTATCTTTACAAATTGCATAACGAGGACGCAGTTCAAATAAAAAAAATGGTAATTTTAAAATGAAAGATGAGAAGCGTACAAAGCAGGCAACCTTCAATATAAAGGTGAAAAATTTTCAAAAACTGAATCGCTTCTTATTAAAGGGATAATTCAGTGTAATGATACATAGAAATGAGATAACATGGAACTATCTAAAAGAGCCATCGAAATTCAGGCATCACCGATAAGAAAACTTACTCCCTATGCAGATGCCGCAAAAGCAAAGGGGATACACGTTTATCATCTCAATATCGGGCAGCCGGATATTGAAACTCCCAAAGAGATCATGAATGTGTATAAACATTTCGATGAAAAAGTGCTGTGTTATGGTCCTTCACAGGGATTACTTAAGTACAGGCAAAGTCTTGTAAAGTATTATAGCAAGCATCGCATTCCGATCAAAACCGATGATCTGATCGTTACAACTGCCGGGTCGGAAGCAATTATTTTTGCACTTCTGGCAACCTGTAATGTGGGTGATGAAGTTATAGTTCCGGAACCTTTCTATACAAATTATAATGGCTTTGCATCCATTGCCGGTGTAAAGATCAAGCCGCTCACAACCTATGCTGAAGATGGATTTACATTACCCTCAAATGAAAAAATAATTGAGTGCATCACTGATAAGACAAAAGCGATTCTTTTCAGTAATCCTGGAAATCCGACTGGTGTCATTTATCTAAAAAATGATCTTGAGCGATTAGCAGATATTGCCTTAGAGTATGACCTCTATATTATCTCTGATGAAGTGTATAGAGAATTTATTTATGATGGTCTTTCACATACAAGCATTCTTCATATTAACGGGATCGAAGACCGTGCAATTATGGTTGATAGCATCTCAAAGCGATACAGTGCATGCGGCGCGAGGATTGGCTGCATCATTTCTAAAAATCAAACGCTTATGCAGGCGATACTGAAATTTGCACAGGCACGGCTCTGTCCTCCAACGATCGATCAGCTTGCAGCAAATGCAGCAGTTGATATCGAAGATGCATATTTTATTGATGTGCTGCCGGAATATGATAAACGCAGGAATATCGTATATAATGAAATTCAACAAATCGAAGGAGTGGTTTGCATCAAACCTGAGGGAGCATTTTATATTATCGTAAAATTACCCATCGATGATGCTGAGGATTTTGCCAAATGGATGCTTGAAGAGTTTTCTGAGAATAATGAAACTGTTATGTTCGCACCTGCAGAAGGATTTTATGCAACTCCCGGTCTGGGCAGGAATGAAGTTCGTCTCGCATATATTTTAAATGAGAATGCACTAAAGCGTGCAATGTTCCTCTTCCGTAAAGGATTACAGGAATACATGGAAAAAAGTAATTAATTGGAGTTTTATATGAAACACATAGTTTTTATCGTACTGTTTATATTGATGAGTTCATCTTTATTCGGAGAAGTGATCGAGCTTTCACCAACCAAAACAATGGTTGATGTTTTTCATTTTGATGAACAGAATGTTTTATTACATATTTCTTTAGACAAATTCGAGAGATCGGTTCAGCAAAACAATGATGTCACATTTGACGATCTCGTAAAAAAGAAAAAATCGGGCTTTACAACAAAATACCAGTTTTCATAACTGTTAGTATATTAAGATGTTACAGATTTTGAAAATTTCCTAAAATATTAATAATCTGACTTTTTACGAGTTCGTCACATTTGATAACCTATTTGTCGATTCGTGGAGCAGACTGAGAAAAGAGGGCTATCCTGCTCTACCTTCGATCACAAAAATGGTCATGGTTCCCAAAAATGGCTCAATCGATGTAGATATTACTGTGTTGCACAGCACAGAGTATGAGAATATTCATCCTTTCCCTGCTCAGCCCTCAGCAATTGATAATGATGTCTTTGACACTCTTCCTTTCACCTATGATGAGCAATTTTATACTTCTCAAAATACCTATCCGCAGAAAATGTACTCTATTTCTGATGTATATACAATCCGAGGATTAAGCTTTGTATATCTCACTATAACACCATTTCAGTATCATGCTTCAAACAATATCCTATCTGTAGCAGAAGAATTTGAAATTTCACTTAATATATCCGGCGCTTATGAATTTGATGACAGACTTTATTCAAATAACATTAGCTCAATTGTGTTAGATAATGCAGTTAATCCGGTTTATGAAATTCACGACGGATCATCTCAAAAAAGTGTGGATGGTGCGGATATAATTATTGTCACTACCTATGATTTTATGGACGCAGCCGAGACGCTTAAAGAATGGAAATATCAGAAGGGATTTTATACAGATATTGCCTACTTAGAGGAAATCGGATCAACAGCATCGTATATTTATACATATTTATTTTTAGCGTATGAGATTTGGGCTCTTCCTCCATCTTTTGTGATTTTTTTGGGAGATTCCGACATTGTGCCTACCAATTATATTCCTGATCAGCTTTCTGGAGGAGTTCTTGGAAGTGACAGACCTTATGCTTGTATGGATTCTGATTTTCATCCTGATATCGGGTACGGTAGGATCTCTGTAAATGATGAACAGCAGGCATTTGTAGTGATCGATAAGATCATTCAGTACGAGAAAAATCCGCCAGCACTTCCATCATTTTATGAGCACGCAGTCCACGCAGGATATTTTCAGGATGATGAACATAATGGGTATGAAACACGAAGGTTTATTAAAACATCAGAAGAAATACGTGATTTCCTGCTCACTGAAAATTATGATGCAGAAAGAATTTATGTAACCGAAGGATCTATAAATCCAACCAATTATAATAATGGTTATTATGCAAACGGAGGGCCGATCCCAGATGAATTGTTGAGAGCCAATGGTTTTCCATGGAACGGCGATGCAACTGATATCACAAATGCGATCAATTCGGGCACTTTTATGATCACACACCGAGATCATGGATACACTGCCGGATGGGGAGATCCTGCATACAGTATTAACAATCTCCTGCAGCTTACAAATGAAGAACTTTTGCCTATGGTTTTCAGCATTAATTGCCAGACGGGATGGTTTGACAGTGAAACAGATACTGATCCAGGTCCATCTTTCGAATGTTTCTGTGAAGAATTTCTTCGGAAAGAAGATGGGGGAGCAGTCAGCACGATCGGAGCTTGCAGGAATTCTTTGAGCGGGTATAATGATTTTCTTGCTCTTGGCATGATCGATGGAATGTGGGATAATTTTTTTCCTGATTCCGGCTTCGATACAAACGGCTATCTCGGATATGTGCTTTATAATGGGATGATCATAATGGAAGAAATGTGGGGAGGATATTTAACGCAATATGAATTCGACATCTTTCATGTAATTGGTGATTCTACAATTCAGATATGGCGAGAGCAGCCCCAGGAAATCACTGCAATCCACGATATCAGTTTTACTTATGATGTAACCTCAATTCCGATCACTACGAATATAAATGAAGGAATTGCGTCTCTTGTGGTGGATGGCGAGCTTGTAGGAAAAGCCGTATTCATCTCGTCTCCCTTTGATTTGTATTTATCGGATTCTTTATCAGCACCCCAAGCAGGCGTGATAACTATAACAGCCCGTGACCATCAGCCATACATTCAATCAGTAACCTTTATTCCTCCCAACGGAAGCTATGTCATTATAGATAGCTTTTCTATCTCCGACTCGAATGGAAATAATGATGGAGAATGGGATGCAGGTGAGGAAATTGTCTTGACATATAGTATGAAAAATGTCGGGAATGAGACGGTTGATACTGTTATTGTTGAGATAGATACTGATGAAAGTTATCTACAGATCGATCAACCTGCCACAACAATTATCGGTTTAGAACCAGGTGAGTCTGTGACTTATAATACAGATGCATTAATATCAATTGATTGCATTGATAATCAGCTTATCTCTTTACAGGCAACAGTAGAAAATCTCGAAGGTGATTTTATTGATGTCCAATATTTCTATGTTGTCAAACAACCGAAGATCGCACTGCCAGTTGATTCTATCTATTATGAAGTGTGTGACAATTCAGTCGTAGAGATACCCTTTGAGATTCAGAATATCGGCGCTGATACACTGCGATGCAAATTGACCAATCATTCTCATCAATGCGCAGATCTCACGGAAAGTGATTCCTATCTTACTATTCCTCATGTAGCTGAATTCGATAATATGAACCAGCTTACTTTGATGATGTGGTTGAAGATCGATCAGGTTACACAACCGGGCTTTATCCTGAATAAAGGTGTAATAAGTGGTGATCATAGTTTTACAGTTTCTATGACGAACAGCTCGACTTTATTATACAAGTTCAGAAACGCATCAGGAACAGATTTGCAAAAAACAGCAAGCTTGGATATTGCATTTGATGAATGGTACCATCTCGCATTGGTTGTTGATGAAACTTCCATTACATCCTATTTGAACGGTGAATTGCTTTATTCTGATGCTTTTGCTTCTCCGATCTATACGACAACTTCAGATATTTTGGTTGGCTCATACGTGAATTCTATGTATGAGTTTGACGGATACATTGATGAGCTTGCGATCTATACCTCAGCGTTATCACAAGGCGATCTGCAAGATTTGATGTGCTCTACTATTAGAGAAATTCCAGCAGATCTTCTTAGTTACTACAAATTTGATAATGATACTCAGCTTATAGATTATACCGGCTATAATGATGCGCTTCAACAAGGTATTGTAAACTTTGAAGAAGCAGGCGCACCTGTCACGACCTGGTTTGGCTTTGACTGTTCGGAACTGGTTATTGAGCCCTATCAAAATCTTATCATGGATATTTTATTTAATACTCTGGGATATGATCCGCAACTATTCTCATCAAATATGGAGATCACATCCAATGCAGAAAATAGTAGTGATTTAATGATACCGATCGAGCTGCTGTATGAGCCCTATAGTGTTGATAATAATGATATAAACAGTAATCTATCCTTCTATTATTCAAATCCTTTCTCACCTCATGACGAAATACAGTTCAGTCTTAAGACCCAGCAGCATATTTCTGTTGATATTTACAATCTTAGAGGACAGTTTGTTGCAAATCTTGTTGATGATACGTTAACACCTCAACAATATTCTTATCAGTGGAGCGGCAAGGACTATTCAGGGAAAACTGTAGAGAACGGTGTGTATTTTATTCGGATAAATTCCGAAGAGAGTACTAATTTCAAGAAATTGGTTTTCCTGAGATAATGTAATAGGGTAATGGCAATAAAAGAAAATAGATATTTAGTTATTCAAATATCACAGGAATGGAAATTGCTCAAAAAACATGTTCAACATAATTAATATATTCTTCAAAACCTGAGTAAATAAATTAAAACCGCAACGTAAATTCTGTTTGTACGTGCGGTTCAGAATTTACTGTAATAGTACCCCCATAAAGTTCCTTGATTAATTGTAAACAGGAGGGCAAACTTCTTGACAGAAAATTTAAACTTAATAAAAAAAACTACACAAAATGATCATGAAAACCGGAGAAAGAAATTGGACAAATATTCGCACATTACGACATAGCTTCGCAACATTTGCTGAAGCAGGGAGAAGTCTTGAGATTTATTAAGAAGATTTTGGAGCATAAAAGTTCAAAAACTACAGAGATTTATACTCATGTAACTAATGTTGCTAAACACAAAATTGTCAGTCCATTGGATAATTTGGATTTGAATAATAAAAAAAATGATACTATCAAAGGTAAAGAAGATGAAAAATTTAAATGAGAAATCCACGACATTTGTCGTATATAACACCAAATTCAGGGGTGTTCACGACAAAATTGTCGGGGACACAAACATTAGCGGAAACTAAAAAAACTGGAGGTTTAAAATGGGAATAATTGTTTTTATAATAGTTTTAATTGTAATTATAATAATAGTTCAATTTGCTTCAAAAAGCAAAAAGAAAAGGAAGCAAAAAGTAAAATTACAACCACAACCCAAAGCAAACAATATCAATAAAATTCCTACAAAGAAAAATTCGAGCAATAAAACAAATAAAATGAAATACGAAATTGATGATGATTTTTTTATTAGTAATAATATTATTGGTTCTTGCTCAATCTCTTCTAATAAAAAATATATTATTGTCTGGAATGATTCAAGCGGAGATACAGGTGGATATAGAGAAAGTGGAAATGGAAAAATATACATCATAGACGATGGTATATTGATTAAAACAATCAATACTGTTCAACGTCCGAATTCTGGTAAAATTACAAATAATGGGAATTTTATAATTGAGGATTGGTTATTGGGAGATAAAAGAGCAGGAATTGTATACATTTATAATGTTAAAGGTGAATTATTATTTAATCAAAAAGTTGAAGCAAATATTTTAAATAGTTCGATATCTGAGGATGGTAATTATACAATAATACAAACAGCAAATAACGATGAAGGTGATGATGGAAATTCTATATTTTTCATTAACATATCAAAAAAACAATTATTATGGAAAATAAAAAATCAATACGGTTGGGCAGATAAATATCTAATTAATCCAAACGAGAAATTAATCTATACTTATCAATCTAAAGATTTCTATAGATATGATTTTGAAGGTAATTTTTTAGATACTGCGAAATTAGAAAAGGATAAAGAAAAAAATGGTAGTGGATATGATTTAATAGAAATTGCTATGAAAAAAATCAGAAAATGGGATAGTGCAAATATTCCAGATGAAGAGTTCTCATCCATTGAAAACCTTTTAACAAGAGCAATGCAAAAAGATATATCTGATTACACAAAAGCATCAGCTTATAGAAAGCTTGGTGAATTGTACCTGGGAATTAATAAAAAACAAGAAGCATTAAATTTCTTTGAAAAGGCAATTTCTTATAATCCTAAAATTGGATTAAAAAGATTAATTACTTCTTTAAAAAAAAACGATAATTTAGAAACATCAAATACTATAAATACTTCAATGAAATCCAAAATTAAAAATACCAAAAAAATGGAACCTGTTATTGTAAATTTTATTTATGATCCAATGCAAATTCAAAGGCAAGGTATTCAATTACTTGAAAGCATAAACATACTTAACAATACAAAAAATATTGATACACTTAAAGGGAGATTTGAATTTATAAAAAAATTCTACGACTATTTTATTAAAGCCTCTTTCAATAAACGTTATTTAACTGATATTCAAAAAGCAATCGATGAATACAAGACAATGTATTATGATAAAATTCTGAAAGATTTTGAACTTTCATTAATTATTAAACCTGACAATCAAAAATTAAATTCTTATTATGGTGAGTGTTTAATAAATTGTTTTATGCTTTATTATGATGAGCAAAAAAAACAAATCCAGACTTTAAAAAGGCAAAATGCTAAAGAAAGAAGATTAGAAAAAATAATTGAGATTGCAGAAGAAACATTAAATGAATTAAATTCTAAAATTAATTCTGCTGATGTCGTTGATAAATATACCAATAAACTTGTAAGTATAAAAGATCAAGTTTACAATGAAAGGTATAAAAATTGAATCCGCTAACACACAGCTCCACAGCCAAGCAAGAAGAAAAACAGGAAGAGCGTGGCAGCTGCAAAACATTACACGAAATTAAAAAATACCATCAGCCGAAATTGTAGTTTAAAAATTTATTTAAAAAAAGAGAATTATATTTTCTCATAATTAATTCCAAAAACTCACTCCCGGTCTCCGCCAAGGCTACGC
>JAUWMT010000096.1 GCA_030613025.1 Candidatus Cloacimonadota bacterium | reverse complement strand
CCAACTTCCTTGATTTCCGGATCCCGTACGATGTTTCCACCAATGATTACCGTATTTACATTTGGTGTTCTTTTGCTCATTTTGATCCTCCTAATTGTTTATTTTGCTTCATGAGCACTTAAAATAGAAAAATTTGCACATATTTATGTCAAGAAATTTATTTTTGAGCTGGTGGAGAAGATGGAAGAACGATATACCCAGAGAAAGTTTTCAATCCAAGACAGTATTTTAACCCTTCACCTTGAACCTGTTACCAATTACCGCTTCCCACTTTTCACGATTATAAATTTTCAATATTCTTCCATTCAAATTCGGGATATTTTATCAATATCTTATAATTAGTGATCTTATCAAAGTTTTTTATTCATAAAAATAAATCAAAGGATACAATTTTTCTGTGTAATAATTCATTATCTTTTTACCACTCTATTTCCGACCAACATGTTTCCCTGGCACACTTCGTGCCCCTCACTTACAATCCGCTGTTTTCATAAGTGACCTTATGCGAGGCAATTATGAATATTTATTTATCTAAATTTATATTTTAATTCTTCCACTTTAAAGGGTTTGGTTATAAAATCGTAATCTTCGGCAAACTCTGCTTTATTTACTGTTTTTCCATCCGAATTGGCATTAACGAATATTAAAGGTATATTGTACTTTTTTACTTGTTTTGCCAATTCAATACCGTTGATCATGCCTTCCAAAACAATGTCAGCTAAAATTAAATCAGGATGCTTTTCCTCAATTATTTTTAATGCTGTTATTCCAGACTCGGATATGTAAGTATTAATATGACCCAAGTGACCCTGTACATTTTTAAGCCGTGATGAAACAAAACTTTCATCCCCAACCAGTAATATTGATTTTATAACAAAACTCCTAAATAATTTAAATTAATGAATTACAAGTTAAATACCATCAACAAATTTTTGGTGATTTGAAAGCTTTTATGATTATGTATGTCAAGTATTTCTAATTTTTTTTACTCCCACCAATAAAATTTCAAAAATTCAATCCACAGGTAAAGTAATTAAATTATTAGAAATTCTAAAAGTAGCTTTGAGTCGAACTGAGATATGGGCTGTTCAAAATCTGAAATCTCAATCCAATTTACGTGCTACCTACCTTGCTCCATCATTAACTGAGGATTTAATACAAATGCCAATTCCCGATAAACCCAACAGTAGTTTCCAAACATACTGCATTACCAAATAAGGTAAAATATTATTGGAAAAATTGAAAAATTATAACAGATCATACATGTTACTCCACAAGTCAGCCCTTATATAGGAACCAAGTTGGAACTAAACCAGAATTGCACAAGACAGTGTCACGGTGCTGGATGGAGAGCTTAATGGTTAAAAGAGTCAAAAAAATCAAATCTGTATATTTTGATCGGTGGAACAGCTTGTGAAAATCTTATGGGAGAAGCCGGTCTCGATTTTCGCATTACTAAAGATTTGGATATAGTGTTGATTGTCGAGGCCATCAAAAGCGTATTCATTAGTGTATTCTGGGATTTCATAATTGAAAGTGATTATAGTCATAAATTAGTACTAAATATTGACTTGATAAAACAGGCAGTAGCAATCGAGGTCAATGTAAAAAATATAGCTTTGCTCGAAGATGAGTAAAGGAAATCAGAAAGGAGTAAGTAGAATAATGGAAAAAATAAGAGTTGCAGTTGTAGGATCCGGTTCATGGGGTTTTAATCATGTGAGAACTTTTTATAACTTAAATACATGTGAGCTTATGGGTGTAAGTGATTTAAATGAAAAAAATCTTATAAGGGTGAAGAATCAATTCCCCGAACTCATGACATCAAAGGAATACACCGATTTTACTCGAAGTAATGATATTGATGCAATTGTTGTCCCCTCCAGTGCGGAAACTCATTACGAAATAGCCAAAGATGCTTTAGAGCATGGAAAACATTGTTTAGTAGAGAAACCCATTACATTAGATATTGATGAAGCACAGGAGTTAGTTGATCTTGCAAAACAAAAAGATCTTGTTCTGATGGTTGGGCATTTGCTTCTATATCATGGTGCAGTTGATTTCTTGAAAAAACTCGTTGATGAAAAGAAGATAGGAGACATGCTTTATCTTTATTCTCAACGTGTAAATTTGGGGAAGGTGCGATCTAATGAGAATGCCTTATGGAGTTTTGCTCCACACGATATCTCGATCATGCTCTATCTTATAGATTCAAAGCCAGTAAGAGTATCTGCAACAGGGCAAAGTTTTTTACAAAAGAAAAACAATATACATGACGTTGTCTTCTTCACTATATATTTTGAAAACGGCACTATTGCGACCGGTCAGGTTAGCTGGCTCGATCCACATAAAATTCGCAAATTTACTATCGTTGGAAGTGAAAAAATGGTCACCTTTGATGATATGGAAATTCGCGAAAAGATAAGAATTTATGATAAAGGTGTAGATGGATGGGATGTATCTTATGATTCTTATGCGGAATCAATGTCCATCCACGATGGTGATATTTCAATTCCTAAAGTAGTTCTTACGGAACCTCTGAAGAGAGAAGATAGCCATTTCATAGAATGTATTATTGATAAAAAGAAACCTCTTACTGATGGACAAAATGGGCTTGATGTGCTTAAGGTGTTAGTAGCCGCTCAAAAATCATTAGATAATTACGGTAAACCTGAAGATATTTTGTAAGGAGAGTAATGAAAGAATTCATTTCAGAAAAAGCATATATCGGAAAAGAAACAAAAATGGGATTGAACGTTATTATTGAAGATAATGTTTTAATTGGTGATAATTGCCTTATCGGACATAATGTGATCATCCATGAAGGTTCGGAAATCGGTAGCGGAGTGAGAATCGATGACGGAACAATTATTGGAAAAGAACCACTTTTTTCACCAAGAAGTATTTTCAAGCCAAAAAAATTTGACCCGACAAAGATCGGAGATGATTGTCTTATAGGTGCTAATGTTGTGATATATGTGGGATGTGTAATTGGCACTAAAAATCTAATTGCAGACCTTTCAACAATAAGAGAAAATGTAACGGTTGGCGACGTAAATATTATCGGAAGAAATGTCACTATTGAAAATTTTGTCACAATTGGAAGCAGATGTAAATTTGAGACAAATGTCTATATAACTGCTTATTCTGAAGTTGGTGATTATTGTTTTGTGGCTCCCTGTGTTGCAACGAGTAATGACAATTACATGGCTCGTGATAAGGAACGTTACAAACACTTCAAAGGTGTTACTTTAAAAACCGGTGCAAGGATCGGGGTTAATGCTACTATCCTTCCAGGTAAGATAATTCATGAGGACGGAATGGTGGCAGCAGGTTCGGTAGTCTCAAATGATGTTCCAAAAGAAAAGGTTGTACTTGGAAACCCGGCGAAAGTACTTCGTGATGTAAACGAAAAACAACTATTAAAAAATAATCTTGATAAATAGAAGGAGAAGTTCATGAAAGTTCCGATGCTCGACCTAAATGCTCAATACGAGCCGATGAAAGATAAAGTATTACAGGCAATGAAGGATGTATTCGATTCAAAAAGATTCATAAACGGTCCTCAAATAAAAGAATTAGAAGAGAAATTAGCTGAATATTGTCATTGCAAACATGCGATTGGTGTTACTTCCGGAACCGATGCTCTTCTTATATCTCTAATGGCATTTGGTATAGGTGAAGGTGATGAAGTAATTACAACTCCTTTTACTTTTTTTGCAACAGCCGGCTCAGTATTTCGTGTCGGTGCAAAACCTATCTTTGTAGATATAGATCCCAAAACTTATAATATTGATCCAGATCTGCTCGAAGAAAAAATTACTGATAAGACAAAAGCAATAATGCCGGTTCATATATTCGGGCAATGCGCAGAAATGGATAAGATCAATAAAATTGCAAAGAAGTATAATCTTGTTGTTATTGAAGACGCTGCTCAGGCAATTGGTTCTGAATATAAAGGAAGACGTGCCGGATCCCTTGGAGATGTAGGTTGCTTCTCCTTTTTCCCAAGCAAAAATCTTGGCTGCTGCGGAGATGGTGGTCTTGTTACGACAAATAATGATGAATTAGCTGAAAAGATCAGAATATTGCGTCAACACGGAAGCAAACCAAAATATTATCATAAAATAATCGGCGGCAATTTCCGGCTTGATACCATGCAGGCAGCAGTACTTCTTGAGAAATTTCCTTATCTGGAAGAATGGCATA
>JAUWMT010000046.1 GCA_030613025.1 Candidatus Cloacimonadota bacterium | reverse complement strand
ATGCTTTTCTATTAACTCATCCAAATAGGGTGGCAACGCCAATCCCTGATCCTGACTGTAAGCTCTAAATTTTATCATGTGCTAAAGATAACTAATACCATATTTATTGTAAATATTATTGAGGTTATGGGACAGCCCCTTTTGATTTGTCCTTATACTCAATATAAAGCTTCTTCATATATTTTAGGTTTCTTTCGGAAAAACCACTGTTTTTTGGAAAATCTTTTTGTAAATCTCCAGCAAGTTGTTGGATTATTTTCTTCCCCCAACCTAATTTCTCTTGCTTTTCAACAATGGATTTACCTATATCCCAGTAAAGTTTTATAAGCTGCTTATTTACAGTTCTATATGCCTGATATTGTGCTTGCCTTATCTTGCTTTTTAAATCATTCAAAAACTTAATGTATTCTTTATTTTTTTCCATTGCTTCTCACCTTCAATTCCGCTTACTAATGTCTCGCACAGATTGTGCGAGAATACATCTCACAAATAGAAATTGTGCAACAAGTGGTTGCACTTTTGTTTTATTCTTATATTAAAGATAAAAACTTTTCATATATTTTATGTTTCTTTTATAAAGTACAATCTTATGACTATACAATTTCTAAATGGATTCAATCATATTTCTTATAATTCAGCTTCAATTTTTGATTTAAATGTTTTGTATTTTCCTTCCCTCAAAACTTGAAAAAAGAGATCATAACTTGAAGGGGAAAGGAACTTGAAATAATACCGAAAATCAGATTGTAGTTTATTCACACGATTGAAATGTTCTTTTGCATATTTTAATTTGGCTTTGTTTTCTTTATTGACATCATTATCAGCTTTTATTTCAATTATTAGTATATCTTTTCCAAGTTTTATAAAGAAGTCAGGGTTGAAACTTCCCTGTTTTGGATGTTCACCTTTTCTCCAGGAATATTCTATACTATAGAATCCTACATCAAGAGATTTTATCCAGGAATCAATCTTCTTAGAGTTTTCTTCTTTAATTAATTTTCTAATAAAATCTCTTTCTGGTTTATGTGAAGACAAAGCAATATTCAAAGGAGTTTTGAAATTATATGAGTTTTCAACTTTTATTAAAGAGGCGCTATGTAATTGTCCATCTTCAAACATTTCAATAATCTCTTTTAACAACTTTTTATTACTTTCTTCACCAACTTTCAAAGAGTAATCATCATAAAAGATAGTATCATCTCTTTTTAAAGCTCCAATGCCCAAACTATTTTTCTTTATCTCTTCCGTATTAATTACAAAGAAATTTTCAGCTTCTATTTTATATCTTAGACTTTTACTTCTTTTTCTTTTCACAACACCAAAAGCTTGAAGTATTTTTTGTTTATTACTTTGGTTAAGATAATCTTCCTTTTCATTAATATTTTTAAAGGAGTTTTTAATAATCGCGAAGATTTTATCGTATTGATATTTTTTTGCATAACTTGTTCCTTCATCCATATCCCAAGTAATAAATCTGTTGTGAACATCCTGTGCAACCTCTTCAGCAGTATACATTTTGAACTCAATACGTGTTCTCTTTTCCCGTCTATATTCAGTAATTACTCTTTCATAAGTGGTTGATTCTTCGATTACTTGTCGTTGTGTGCTTAAGGTAATAAATCCTTTACTAAAATCATAATCTTTAATCATTGGAGTCTCTACAAGCTCTTCGGATTTTATGTAATCAATATGGTGAATTTTAAAATTGTAATCTATATCTTTAGGAATAGCATAGCTATGAATTCGTTTTTCAATCTCTAATACTTCGTTTACTAAATGCCTGATACTACCCGACCACTTATCATGATTAAATACAATTACAACAGGTTGTTCACCTTTATATTCATGTGGTATTCTTAAACCTCTTCCAAGTACTTGAGCTATTAGAAGTTTAGAATTAAAGGCTCTCTCCTCATGAGGTACTATCTGGCATACATTTTTTACATCCCAACCTTCGGAGAGCATGCTTACAGATGTTATCCATTCTATTTGGTTATTATAATCATCTACATTTTTCAGTTTGGGTATATTATTCTTATGTTCATTTGAAGAAGTAACTATCAATACTTTTTCTGAAGCTGCTTCTACAGTTATCTTTTCCTTTTCCATTATAGAATTTATCAAATAAGTTGTTAGTTTTTTACATGTGCTAATATCCTTTGTAATTAAAATTGTAATTGGTTTGATTAATCTATATTTAACTGTTTTATTATGTATATGATTGTCGTAAATTTTCTGGAATTTCTCTTCTTTAGAATGGGAAATATCCTCAGCAACATAATCTATTGTTTTAACAAACTTATTTTCTATTGAATCTCTTAAAGAAAAACGATAGATTACATCTGCAAAATAATCATTATCAACATAGCAAGTTCCAGAATCTCCAACTATGTATTTAAAATTATATTTAGTATCAAGTACAAATTCCTTCCATTTTTTTATAGCAAAATCTCGTGCAGGTGGGTTTGCCATGTGATGAGCTTCATCATTTAATACTAATGTTCTTTCACCTTTACCGACAAGACTATCTTCAATAGCAGATTTGGTTCGTTTATAAGTTGCATGTATGTTTTCTATGCAAATATCACCTTTTCTTATAGTTTGTGTGGCATTAATTATTCTTGGATTTAGTATTTTTGTATTATCAGGAAGCAAATCCTTTAAAGTGCCATCTGATGATAATGAACGAAATTTTTCAGTAAGACCCGTTTCTATTGTGTTTGATGGGCAAAGAACTAATACTTGGTCAACAACTCCTTCTGCAAGCATAATTCGGGCAATTCCATAAAGGACATAACTTTTCCCTGTAGCTGTTGCTAAGTCAATCGTGCAATAAAGTTTATCAGGTAATTGTAAGTATTTGTAGAAATCTTCTAAAGAGTCATATCTTTCCTGAAGAACTGGATTCTGATGATAATTCTCTTCTGCTAATTCTTTAAGATTATTATATTGGCCTCCCAGAAGAAAACGCAAGGTCACCCTTATAGCCTCTTTTTGATATTCCCTCTCTCCGCAAAGTGCATCAAGAAATGCTTCATACTTATTTATATCAAATTTGTTTGGATCAATATTTGGAGAAACCTTGAGAACGAGGTCTTGATTTTTGAAGATTTGGGTATTAGGCAATGGTATCCTCCAATCTAAAATCCGCCTTATGAATCCCTTCTCTTATTCTCTTTCTGGCTTCTTCTAATGCCTTCTTGTCATCAGTAGGAGGAGTGCATTGAACGAGTAAATTGTATTTCTCTCTAAGTCTCTTAACACTATTGTAGAATTCTGTTTCGTCGATAAATTCTTTAAAGGTTTCATAAAGTGATCTTGACTCATGTTTCAAAACCGTAAAATTTTTAGCAGCAAATAAATGATCTTTTGACTTTTTTTCTGGCTCTATAAAGATATTCACCATAGTAATCAACCCAGTAATGAGAGTAATCCAGCTGATCCAATTTGGAGCTCCAATAATTAATCCAAAAGCACTACTAACAGTGATTATCGCAGGAATCAGCTTAAACCAAAAAGCCTTAATAGATAACTTATGTGTAATAATATGGTGTACTTCTGCATTATAAGTTGAATCCTCTTCTATCTGTCTGCATTCATTTATTAGATTTTGAATTTTTGCACTATTCTTCATATTTACTTCCCTGATGGAAAAGGTTCACCAAATAGTTCTCTCCACTTTTCAATAGAGCTATTACCCTCCATAGAAATAAGACCTTTACAGTACTCAGCAATCTTGATAAATTGATCAGAAAATTTACTTTTCTCTTCCATAGACATATATTTATCAGGAGGAGGTGATTTACTTCCTGGTATCTTAGAAGATTTTGAGATATCATCTTTAGCTAATAAGAAAAAACTAAAAACTAGGCTTGGATAAGAAATTTGAAATCCTTCGCTTTTGTAATAAGAAATAATTTTAGGAATGGTATTGGTCGCCAACACTTCAAGATGATAGGATTTCATCTCTGAAAATAAATTTCTTTTGGCTGCTTTTAGCATCTTTATAGTTGGAATAAGGTAACCATTGCTATTATTATTTGCTTCCGAAATATATTCTGCATCATAATCATAATCTACAGATACCCATCTACTTCTTTTGGGTATTCTATATCCTCTTCCCTTAGGTTGGCAAATAAAATCTTTCCATGCAGGAACAAGTTCAACTTTCACCATATCCTTGTACTCAAACACTATGGTAGGACTATCGGTCTCAGGACCAAGCTTTCTATAGGTTCCATGTTGTCTAATAATATTTTCCAAATTATTAAGTGCACTTTCAGGACTAATGCCATCGGGACTTTGACTTCTAAATTCTCCAAATATAACCAAAATATCAATATCAAAAGGATCTTTAGAACGAGGTTGGATTCTCGTTTTTCTTTGCAGAGATCCAATTAATTTTGTTTTAATGTCAGAATTATGTGATTCGATCCATTCCCTAACAGCATTATGGTGAGTCGATATAGCTTCTTGAAAACTTTGACCTAACTCAAGCTTTGACTTAAACTCATTAAAAGCTTGTGTTATTGTAAGACTCATATTTACTCCTTAAGTTTGAATAACTTAAAATCTTTCATACTTTTCACTTCCCTCTTTTCATTCCCAAAAATGTCAATATAAATAATCATTATTTGAGTACCTATTTTATTAACATCAAAACGAAATTCCCAGTTGTGTTTCTTAATATCATCTGCATAAAATACATTATCAAAATCAAATACTTTGCCATCATAATTGTAATCTACCATTATCATAGAAAGCGTTTCTCTATTTTCAAACTTAAGCGGTTTCTTTGATAAAATAGTACTTGTAAATTTATTAATTTTGATAATTGCCTTTTCAAAAAGTTCTTCTTTAGGTTTGGAAATAAAATATTCACATTCTACTTCTGGCGTTCTTATAAAGTCAAAACCAACAGCATCAATTGTAGCATTTACATCCGCTTCTCTAATTGGTTGTGTGATATGAGTGAATCCTTTGCGGTGTAGTTCATCAATTATTGAATACGGAATTCTTAAAGCAAAATATTTTGTTTGGACTTTACCCGCCCTTCTGGCGGGTTTTTCAATATAATCCTCAAAAAACATAACACTTGCTGCTGGAGCAATGATAAAGAATTTATAACCTATTTTATCTCCAAGAATTTTATGGAGGTCGTCAATAAAGCCTCTATCCAAAATCACATCTTTATATTTTTGATAATTGAATACCATTACATTATCTTCACCAAGATAACCGTCCAATTCTACCCCAGCAATTCTATGTTTTTCATCACGACATTGGAAAAGTTTAAGTACAAATTCCCTGTATTTATCCCACGGTAATTCTTTAACCATTTTGTAATCATATAGACCGGCATTATAAAGTGTAAAAGGTTTTGGTTTTAACGGTTTTCCTTTATTACCAATCTTTTCTTTAAGATTGAGTAACCTTTTTTGCATTGTGTAGATTGCAAGTTTGCCACAATCAACCATTATCCACCTTCTACCAAGTTTTTCTGCCACTGCTCCTGTTGTTCCAGAACCGGCAAAGGCATCGAGGACGATATCACCAGGTTTAGATGAGGCATTAATAATCCTTCCTAATAAACCTTCGGGTTTTTGGGTGGGAAAACCGACCAGTTTTCTCTCTAATCCAACAGGGTTTATCATAGATATTTCCCAAGTGTCTGGCATTGGGACTCCCTTGGATTCTTCTTCTAAAAGAACAGAGTGTCTTCTACCATTTTCATCAAAAACGCTTTTCCAAGTTTTCCCTTGACCACTCGACTTTTCTGATTTTGGTATATATAGATTATTAAAAACTTGTTTGCCTGCATATTTTGCATAGAAAAATAAGGTATCATGATTTCGTGCAAATAGATTTGTAGCTATATTCCATCTTCGATAATACCAGATCACTTCATTTAAAAAATTATGTTCCCCAAATATCTCATCCATCAGGGTCTTTACATAGTGACCTTTCTTCCAATCCAAGTGCACATAAATACTCCCATCATCAGCCAAAATTTCTCTTAAAAAGACAAGTCTTTTTCTCAAGAATTCCAGGAACTGTGCTCCTATGATTTTGTCCTGATACGCCTTTTGATCCTGGCTCCCTCTGAATTCCTGCCTCGTGGCAAAAGGAGGGTCAATATAAATTAGCCTTACTTTCCCTCTACCAGTATTTTTGTCATAAACCTCAGTGACATCCATTAAGGCTTTAAGAACTTGAAGATTATCACCAAATATAAGTTTATTAGTCCAACCGTCATTTCCGTTTCCAAAAGTTTTCACGGGTTGTAAAGGAACTGCCATAGTATCAGCAAGGATATCTTCTTCTCTTTCTTTACCTTCATAAGTTAATTCATACTCTTTTTTAGTTTCAAAAGGAATTATATATCTATAATTATCTGGCAAAGGCTTACTCTCTTTTAAGCATTTTGTAATAAATTCAATCTCTTCTTTGCTTAATTTACTCATCTTTATTTCCTTTTTGTACACTTAATAAATTTAGGTTATATTCGTCAATTAAACCATCATCAGCAAAACTAAAATATCTATTATCACCAATAATAATATGGTCAATGATTTTAATCTGCATAACATTACCAGCATTTACTAAATTTTTGGTAATATTTTTATCGCTTTGAGAAGGTTCTGGATTTCCTGAAGGATGATTATGAACAAGAATTAAACTAACAGCATTATATTGGATTGCTTTTTTCATTATTTCACGAGGATAAACAGATGATGTATTTAATGTGCCTTCAAAAAGGTCTTCAGTATTTATTATCTTATTTTTTGCATCTAAAAATACTACTTTAAAAATTTCCTTTTTATTCTTTTGCATAGATTGGAATAAATAATCATAAACTTCTTTTGATGATTTTAATTTAATTTTTTTCCCAATAATTCTTTCTTTTAAATATCGTTCGGATATTTCCTGAAAAAGTTTTATCCCAAAAGCACTGTGAGGTCCAATTCCATTTATTTCCTGAAGCTTATCCATTGGAGCTTCAAGAACACCTTTCAATGATTTGAATTTTTTTATTGCTTCTTTTGCTTGTTGTTTGCAGTCTTTTCTTGGTGTTCCAAGAGTTAATAGCAATTCTATTATCTCATAGTCATGAAATCCTGATATTCCAGATTTGATAAATTTCTCCCGTATTCTCTTACGATGACCTTTGTTTTTATCTTTTGGTTCTTGCATAATCATTAACTCTTGTAATAAAAATTACAAACTTATCGTATTTTATATAATAAAGTATGTTTATTTTTTTTATTAAATTGTCAACAAAATCATCAACATTGCGTAATATCATAATACGATTCTCTTTCTATTCCCAAATCCCCGGGATCTCATATCCACAATATTTGCATTTCCCATCTACGATATTGTTATCCAACACCTGAAAATGAACTCGTTCAATCAGGCACTCTCCGCACTGCGGACAGAAGGTTGAGTTATATTTGTGACCGGGAACATTGCCGACAGTAACATATTCCAACCCCTCTTCTTTAGCAGTGTTATAGGCTTTTTCCAGGGTTTTTATGGGAGTGGATGGAAGATGAGTCATTCTGTAAGCAGGAGAGAATCTGGAAAAATGCAGAGGTGTATCAGCCCCCAGATTTTCTTTGATCCATTCACACATCCGTTTAATATCTTTCGGGTCATCATTCATGGTGGGAATTACCAGGTTGACAATCTCCAGCCAGATTCCTTCTTCTTTGATAGTTTTCAAAGTTTTAAGCACAGGTTCTAATTTTGCATTGGAAACTTCTTTGTAAAATTTATCAGTAAATCCCTTCAGGTCAATTGTAACAGCATCGGTATATTTCAGGAGTTCCTTCAAGGGTTCAGGATTGATGGAACCATTGGAATGCCAGAGGATTTTTATACCTTCTGCTTGTGCAAGTTTTGCTATATCATAAACGTATTCATAGAACGAAATCGGATCGTTGTATGTAAAAGAAATAGTGGGGATCTCTTTCTCTAAAGCAAGTTCAATCACTTCTTCAGGTGGTAGATTATAGTAGCTCATTTCCTCTATAGACCTCTGTGATAGATGCCAGTTCTGGCAATGTTTACATTGGAAATTGCATCCTGCTGTACCCAAGCATAAAATATCCGTTCCGGGAAGCATGTGCAGTTGAGGTTCCTTTTCCACAGGGTCTATATGAACAGCAGAAGGTTTTGCATAGACTATATTATATAAGACTCCGCTTAGGTTCTCCCTGTTCTTACATAAACCTCTTTTCCCTTCAGGAATAATGCAATTTCTAAAACAGAGCTGACACTTAACTTTTTTATCCTTATCTAATTTCTCATAATACATTGCTTCTCTGAGGAGAGCTTTTGGTGTGGCACCGGTCACAGATTCATTCATATCTTCTCCTTGAACATAGTTTGTATTAGATATTTTACTCTGCAGTTTTAAATTATCAAGGTTACCTTGCCATAAACATACTATAACTACAATCAATATTAATAAAACTAAAGTGAAAGGAGTAAAAACTTTTTTTAATATCTGCATTTTAACTCCATTTTAAAATTTACCATTATACAATTATTATGAGAACAGGACCTTACGGATGGTTAATCCAGCAGATACCGGACTCTGTAATGGTCGGGTTCTGTTGTAAACCATTGCGGAGGTCTGCAACCATCCGCAAGGTTTAGTTTCATAGGAGTTTTCTAACTGAAATATATCCATAAACTCATCCATCAACCACCGAATTTTTCCAGCTTACGTATTTTCTCAAGAGTCTCTTTTGCTTCCGGTGAATGAATATAGCCCCAAAGTTTTTTAAGTTTTTCACAAGGATAGCTGTTACAATAAGCACAGTTTATAACATCCATTTCAAAACCACAGTGCCTTACATTACAAATACTGCAGAACTTAGTCTGAGTTTTCTGTTCATCAAGACATCCATAACAGGTAATATCCGCAGATGTAAGTTTTTCATCGTCTGTTGACCAGAGTTCAGCAATTCTTTTCTTCTCTTTATCATCGTTTTTCTGAGTGGCAATAAATGCTGGACAATCATTGCAAATAAGTCCACAAATAGCAATGATTTTTTGCATAATTTCTATCTCCTTTTATTCAATTTTCTTCTTTGTCCTGGATACTGGCACTTTGTTTTCTATGTTGTTCTGCCTGGTATGTAAATGCTTCTAAACGGGTTCTGATATTAGTTTCCTCCATCCCATCATAGGCAATATCCAAAAGAGGAACATCTCCATAATCACTTCTTACGCGGTTTAAAATAGATGAAGTAATCGTACCGGGCATACAGGTAAAAGGCATAACCACCACAATACCTGAAACACCTTGAAGATAGAAGTCTATTGCTTTACCTACACTTAATATCGCTTCCCCCTCAAACATAGGTGAAAGATATGGACTGCTGTATTTTAATATTTCTGCGGTCTCAGGCTCATGATAATCTAAAAGAAATCCTTTTAATATTTTTTCCGATTTATGACAATCAAATCTTTGAATTGTATCTCGTATGAAATTTTTTATATAATTTAGATGTTCCTTTTTCTTCCAGGTATTTCTTTTTGTAAGGAAACTTTGATAGAGAAGCCATTCTGATGAAGGCGGAAGTTTTACCTCTGCTCCTAATTCCTCCAGGGTTTTTATTAGATTATTATTGGAGAATGAATGATTTCTGATAAATATTTCTCCCACAATTCCAATAACTGGCAGTTTTTTATTTTCATCAATTTCAATTTTTTCAAATGATTTTTTTGCTTCTTTTATAATAATATTAATATTTTCTTCTTTCGTTATTGCTGTATATATTTTATCTAAATAATTTTTAAATACTCTTTCACTTTCTCCTTTATTAATCTCATAAGGTCTTATTTTTCTTAACATTTTTTCCATTACATCTACTGCTACAATCCCTCTCCAGGCGAGCCTGGAAAAATTCTTTCCGGAAGTTCTGGCTAATTCATCATAAAATTTTTCATTCTGATTTGGACAATAAATAGGAATATCATCAAAACCAAGTTCATTTAGAAGCATCTTCTGAAAAACATTATATTGTCCAAACCTGCAAGGACCACATCCGGAGGGCATAAAAAAAGCAGAGGTTTTACGATCAAATTCCTTGCTTTTTATTACTTTTATCATATCACCAGTTGTTATAATACAAGGGTAACATTCTCTTCCCAGAGTATATTTCCTTCCCCAGTATAAGGTTTCATCATCTGAAGGAGGAATAACCTTACTCTCTATTCCTTTTGCTTTGAAAGCAGCAGCTAATGAATATGCGTGTTCCGACATATAGGGAATAAAAACAGTCCTGTTTCTAAAATCATCTGTCTTTCTAATAGGTTTAGAGATTTTCTTTTCAGTTAGATCCTTTTCCCTGTTTTTTTGAAGGCTATCCAGAAATGCTTCACACCTGGTAATAATTCCTACATCAGCAGAATGCTCATCAACCTGAATCTCAAGATATGGTTTCCCTTTCATCTCTTTTGAAAAATAACTGGCAATAAATGAATCTGGTCCACAACCAAAGTTAGTTAGATACAAAGCATTGAGATTTTTATTTTCCTTAATGATTCTTGCTGCTTTCAAAATCTTCTGTCCGTAACCCCAGTACATATTTGGCCACTCTTCTGAAATATCCACATTATTCAAAGGTAGATAATCTATAGGAATGGCTAATATATTAAGGTTTTTTAATTTAAGAGGAATGTCAAAATTGATTCCCTGATCATATCCATTATAGGAACGGGATACAATAACAATTGCCTTTTCATTCAGAGAATCAAGAACATCTTTCCCTCTTTTTTGAATTGTTTGAATAAATGTAGCTTGAGTTTTATGTGCTGTATCTATTGCCTTTTTTATCCTTTTATGATTGATATTAAATTCTTTTCCTATCTGTATTAGAATTTTATCAAGATACTTTTTCCCCCTGCTTAAATATACCATTGGCTTAATGATTTTTGTGTTCTTAAAATCAATCGAGCATTGAGCAAGATAAGGTATGGTTTGGACATACGGACAGCAAAGTCCTGTATTTTTTTCATCTGAGCCCACTTCAACAATACTTGGAAGGAAGATATAATCAACTTTCTTTTCAATTAGATCAAGGATATGTCCGTGAGCTACTTTTATAGGAAAACAGGTTTCTCCAACAATATTTTCTGTTCCCTGTTGAATGATCTTTTTATTAGTTGGAGAAGATATAATTACCTCTAAACCGAGTTCGCAGAAAAACGCCTTCCAGAATGGATAAAAATCAAAGAAGAATGGGAGAGTTCCGGGAATGCCTATTTGTAAATTTGCTGGCGATTTGTTGTTAGCTAAAGAGCAGGTGTTAAGGAGAATTTTTTCTCTTTCAGAAAACAAATCAGGAATATCTCTTAATGGCTTCTTTTTCTCAATATCATATTTTTCACATCTTGAACCAAAAAATAAAGGGATATTATTCTCCAACTCTACTTTATTTATCTGGCAATGATTTGGACAGTCTTTACATTCAAATGAACTCACCTTATAGGTTCTTTTCCACAAGCTGAATCCCTTAAATTTAGTTTTTTCCGGCTTCAATTCTTTAACAATTTTTGCACATCCGATTGCTCCTGTCATTTCTGGATGTGGTGGAACAGTTATCTTTTGTTCTAAAATATTTTCAAAGGCAGCCACAACCCCTTTATTAAAAGCTACTCCACCTTGAAAGAATATATTCTTACCAATCCTTTTTTTAACAACTACCCGATTGAGATAATTATGCACAATCGAATAACATAATCCGCCTATCAAATCTTCGGTTTTTGCTCCTCTTGACTGATGATGAACCAAATCCGAGGCAATAAAAACAGTGCATCTTTCACCAAGAGAAACGGGACAGGGAGCATTTAAAGCGGAATTACCAAACTCCTCTTCGATTTTAACATTTAATCTTTCAGCCTGTTCTTCCAGGAATGAACCTGTTCCAGCAGCACATAATGTATTTGTAGCAAAATCCTCAATTAAACCTTCATTTCCATCTGTAAGGTTAATTAACTTTGCATCTTCACCACCAACCTCGATTACAGTTCTTATATGTGGATATAAAACAGCATTTGCTCTTGCTTGAGCTACAATCTCATTAATATAATCTATGTTCAAAAGTTCTGATAAAAACCTCCCACCTGAACCCGTAACTGATATGCCTTGAATCTCATCAGTCGGAATCTCCTCAAGCAAATTTAAAATTAATGAAATCGGCTCACCATAATGTCTTACATATTTTTTTTTAGAAATCTTATTATCAGGGAAAAGGTAGATAATCTTAACTGTAACCGAACCCACATCGATACCAAGCCAGAGTTTATTTATTTCTTTGATTTTTTACCTCCAAATTCCCGGAATTTTATGCCTCCAATATTTGCATTTTCCATTAAATTTCAATTTTTACTGCTCTCTATTCCTCACAAATATATGTTTAATTCGTTTGCCTTCCACATCGCGTTCATCAATTTCGAAGTTCTTTTTCAAAGATTTTATTAGAGGAGTTAGTTTAAGAAATCCATAGTTGCGGGGATCAAAATCTCTTCTTTTTTTGATGAGCAGGTTTCCCACATCACCCAAAAAAGCCCAGCCGTCATCATCTGCAACATCGGAGATAGTAGAAGATATCAATCGAATAACATTTGGTGTGATCTTATCCACATCATGCTTTTTCACACTAGTATCTTCTTCAACTTTCGATTCTGTTTCCTTTGAAAGTGCCTTTAAAATCTCAATATAAATGAATTTATCGCAGGCAACAATAAAGGGTTCGGGAGTTTTTCTCTCACCGATACCAAAGACCTTCATGCCGGCTTCCCTCAATCTTGTTGCCAGACGGGTAAAATCACTATCGCTGGAAACAAGGCAGAAGCCATCGACCTTCTCAGAATATAAAATATCCATCGCATCGATTATCATTGCGGCATCAGTGGCGTTTTTTCCGGTAGTATAGCCATATTGCTGAATTGGAATGATGGCGTTTTCGAGAAGTATTTTTTTCCATTTGGAAAGTGTGGGTTTCGTCCAATCTCCATAAATTCTTTTGATCGTGGGGTTGCCGTACTTTGCGATTTCTTCCATCATCTCTTTCACGTATGCAGAGGGAATATTATCTCCATCTATAAGTACTGCGAGTTTTATATCTTTTTCCATAGTTATCCTTTTTTTTCTTAATCTCTGATTGAGATCTGGAAGTATCCTGTCAATGAAAATCTTTTTTAACTTGGCATCCCCCCAAAATTTTTCATATTCATGACACTTTAAGGAAAACTTATTGAATATCATCCGTATAAATAGTAAAAGCACCTCAATAAATCTACTTCGAATCCTAAGCGTAGCGAGGATTCGAGGTATTGCTTCACTTCAACCTCGACTCCTCGTCGCTTCGCTTCTTAGGAGTCGAAATTGATTGATTAATTTTAATATAAATTGTTTCAAGGGTGACAACAGCAAGGATAGATACAAATTAACAGTTTTTCTAAAAGTAATTTTCCGTGAAGAATTCTCCGAAAACACTTTATTCATGCACTATCCAGAGAATCTTCATCGAATTTTTGGGTTATCCCTGAAATCTTTTTTAACAAAATATCTGGAAAGTAATCTCGAAAAATATTAACTGAAAATAGAATATAAAATGAATGAGCATGAGGTCTTAATGAAGAAAAATATAGTTATTTCGGTCATACATGTTTTTTTAACCTGCTCAGTTTTATTATCACAAGAAATCCCTATCTCTGACGGAGTGGTCTAACAAAAATCATACATTATGAACATTGACATCAAAAACCACTCTAAAGTGTGTAAGTTCAAATATGCAAAAGAATGATCAACACATCGCATTAGCACTTTTTTCAGGCGGACTTGATAGTCTCCTCGCAGTCAAGTTGATTCAGGATCAAGGAATAAAAGTCATTCCTGTGTGCTTTGAATCCCCATTTTTTTCATGCAAAAAAGCGATACAATCAGCGAAACAGAACAACCTGTTTGTACATATTGTACCTCTCGAACAGGACTATCTTGAAATGATCCAGGATCCCAAATATGGTTATGGAAAGAATTTTAATCCCTGTATAGACTGTCATGCTTTTATGTATAGGAAGCTGGGAGAGATGATGCAGGAGTTCAATGCTGATTTTCTTATTTCGGGTGAAGTGCTCGGGCAGCGTCCAATGTCACAGCATCTTAACGGTATGAATGCTGTGGCAAAATCAAGCGGGTATAAAGACCTAATTGTACGTCCGCTTTCTCAAAAATTACTGCAGGACACCAAGCCGATTCGAGAAGGATGGATAGACAAAAACTTACTCCTCGATCTGCAAGGAAGGACTCGAACACCACAGATCGAATTGGCAGAGAAATATGGCATTATTGAATATCCCACACCAGCAGGCGGATGCCTTCTCACCGATCCGGGTTACTCAAAGCGGCTCACGGATCTCAAACAGCATAATATGTTTGCAGACAGATTTATAACTTTTCTAAATGTAGGAAGGCAATTTCGTCTTAATGATTCCACGAAACTCATTATTGGACGCAACCAGAATGATAATGAGTATATGACTGTGCTTCTTGAAAATAATGAATCGCAATGTAATATAGTGTTAAAAGCCAGAGATATACCCGGACCAATTGGGATTGTGCAATCACGAGATGAAATAGTTTCAGATATAATATTGAAGTTAGCAGCAGAAATACTGGTGCGTTATCTCTCCAAAGTGAATGATGAAGCCGTCGTCCTTGTGCAATTTCCTGATGATGAAGTTAGAGAATTCAAAGTTGAAAAACGAACTGATGGCTTCGAAAGGGAAATGCTACTGAATTAATTTTTTTTCTCCATAATAATGAAAGTGAGAGACTTCTAAATTGTTGCAAGATTTTATCGTATTATTTTTTTTCATAGAAAGCAAGCCATGGGTGGCCTACTTTCATCTTGCCAATAACCAGTAATATATTGAAGTTGTTACAAATCAAGCATACGAGATTCTAGATTCCCGATGGGACTCGGGAATGACAAGTTATTTTATTTTTTTCTCTCTGTGCTCTCTGTGCTCTCTGTGGTGGTTATTTTATTTTATTCAGATTTGAATTTTCTACACATTTCATAAAAGAGGGGAATGGGGAAGCCCATAACATTAAAATAGCATCCCTCAATTTTGTCTATGAATTGACTGCCATATCCCTGAATGCCGTAAGCGCCGGCTTTATCCATCGGCTCGCCGGTTGAAATGTATTCTTTTATATCCTCATCAGAAATCAGTTTGAAAAATACTTTTGTCTTTGCAATGTCAGAAAGCTGCAAGTCATGAAAGAGAATGGAAACGCCGGTTAATACTTCGTGGCATTTGCCTGAGAGTTTTTTTAAGATTTGAAATGCGTCCTCATCATTCTGAGGTTTGCCAATGATCTCATTATTCAATACAACGATCGTATCTGCGCCAATGATTAGTGAATCTGTATGCGATTTTTGTATTTCTTCAGCTTTCTTATTCGAGCAATGAAGTACAAAATCATCCGGCTGCATTCCGTTGAGATTTTCTTCAATGTGAGATGGTATCTGCTCGAACTGCATGCCCACCTGCTCCAGCAAAAACGCCCTCCGTGGAGAGCGCGATGCAAGAACAATATTCTCGTTCTTCAATAAGTTATGTAACATTTTTATTTATTTCATCATACATTTTGTCGATCAGCATAGTAATCCTATTAAGAATATCATCAAATGCACAGGTTATTTTTTCGCCTGTTTTGCGGATCTTGATCTCGACCATTTCCTGCTCGAAACTCTTCTTGCCGACAATTATATGAATTGGGATTCCAATCAGATCTGCATCTTTGAATTTGAATCCTGCTTTCTCATCTCTGTCATCATAGAGCACATCAATGAACTCATCTTGCAGAAGTTCATATACATTATCGCAAAATTCAGTAATATCTTCATCTGAAGGTGATAGGTTTATCAATTCTACATCATAAGGAGAAATTGAGATTGGCCAGATGATACCGTCTTTATCATGGAATTGCTCGATCGAAGCAGCCATCGTTCGTGTAATGCCAATGCCGTAGCAGCCCATTTGATAGGGAATTGCACTGCCATCTTCTGCATCGTAGGTAGCTTCCATAGCTGTGCTGTATTTGTCTCCAAGCTGGAATACCTGCCCAACTTCGATACCTCTGAATGATGACATTGCTTTGCCGCATTTGGGACATTTGTCGCCCTTTTCTGCCTGAATGAAATCCTGCCATGCATCGATATGTGCATCACGTTCAAGATGGACATTTTTATAATGATGATCCTTTTCATCCGCACCGGTAACCATATTTCTCATAAATTTCAGATTGAGGTCTGCATAAAGTTTTATGCTCTTCTTTCCGACAGGTCCGACAAAGCCGGCAGTTGAGTGTGTGAACTCAGCAATTTCATCCTCAGTGGCGAATTCGAGATTTACACACTGAAGGAAATTTGCTACCTTAACAGGATTTATTTCTCGGTCTCCGCGAATAAGTATGGCGACAAAATTATCGTCAGCTTTATACACGATCGTTTTGATAAGCTTTTTTGGAAGCACCCCAAGAAATGCGCTGACTTCCTCGACAGATTTTCTTTCAGGAGTATACACTTTCTCAAGCTTTATCATTTCATCATGCTCATTACAGTCCAGAGCAGTGATCTTAGCATTTTCCGAAGTAGCAGCATAGCCGCATTCGCAGTGCAATACTTCAGATTCACCTGTTTCCGCAAGCACCATGAATTCATGGGATGATGAACCGCCAATAGCACCCACATCTGCCTCTACGGCGACGCTTTTCAAACCGCATCGGGCAAAGATCCTGGAATACGCATTATACATATCTTCATAAGTTTTCTGAAGACTTTTCTTATCTTTATGAAAACTATAAGCATCTTTCATTATGAACTCGCGAGAACGCATAACGCCAAAACGGGGACGTATCTCATCACGGAATTTTGTCTGTATCTGATACAAATTTATCGGAAGTTTTTTATAAGATTTTATATCATACTTTGCAATAAGTGTGATGACTTCTTCGTGTGTAGGTCCGAGGGCAAATTCTCTATCATGACGGTCTGTCAGACGCATGAGTTCTGGTCCATATACAGCCCATCTGCCGGACATTTCCCACAATTCGCGTGGATGAAGCACAGGCATAAGGATTTCCTGGCAGCCGATTGCATCGAGTTCTTCTCGGACGATAGTTTCAATGTGATTTATAACTTTCTTTGCCAATGGTAGATATGAATAAATGCCCGAACCAAGTTTACGCAGCATGCCACTGCGAATCATTAAAGTATGACTTGGAATCTCTGCTTCTGCAGGTTTCTCCTTGAGTGTAGGAATAAAAGCACGAGAAAATCGCATGAATGCCTCCGGATAGAATTTGCATTCAACTTTTTTTTAGTGTGTATCAGTGTCAAGAAAAGCATAAGAGAGCATTCCATTCATTCAAAAACTTGACATTTAATTCCCGAAGATTCAATTTTTTTTGTCCAAAAGTAGGTTACATGAAAAAGAGTTTTTATATAGCTGTAATTATTTTTCTTTTTGTTCCTCTCTATAACTTTGCCTTGAATACGGTGCGAGAAAGCAATACACTTTTAATACAAGGCGATTTCGATAACTGCGAAATAAGTAATGAGAAAAGGGGAGAACTTCAATTTTGCAGTATTACGATTTCGGACTATTCTTCAACAGCAAATCCTGGCAAAGCATTAATGCCTCTCTATTCCCAATTGATCTCACTTCCATCTAAAGGAAATTATGTGATTGAAAGCATCATATATGATTATGATGAAAAAGCAGTGGATATGCCTATTCTACATTGCGGTTGGGAAGATGGCATTGAAAAAGATATAGATTTCTACAAAAGAGATGAATGGTATCCGAAAGAAATTGTCACGATTGGTTCACCGATAATTATGCGCGGATACCGATTCTGCCAGATTACACTTGCACCTGTTCAGTACAATCCAGCAAAAAACAAAATAAGAGTTTTAAAAGATATCGATGCAAAATTCTCACTGGATGCTTCGATCGTTGATAATCCTCTTAAAGACACAAAAAGCAGACCTTCATCATCTTTCTCAAAAATAGTTTCTGAACATGTATATGGAGCTCAGAAAGAAGGCATAAATGAAAATGGCAGTTATCTCATTATAACTCCTGATGATTGTGTGAGTACGCTGCAATCACTTGTGCAGTGGAAGAGGAAACTCGGACATGAAGTAACACTTACTCCCTTGTCTGAAATCGGTGCATCACCAGATAACTATGAAATCAAAAATTATATACAAAATGCTTATCTTTCATGGGATGTACCTCCTGAATTTGTCATTCTGGTTGGCGATGTGACAGGGAATTATATCCTTCCATCCTTTTATGTACAAGGAACTTACACGCAATATGATGTTTCTGATCACGAATATTCATTACTTGATGGTGATGATTATTTTTCTGATGTATTAGTCGGTCGTATCTCAATTCAGAATCTTATGGAATTGATGACAATTGTGGCAAAGCTAATACATTATGAAAGTTTATTTACTCAAGGGGAATGGTATAATGATGCATTAATGATTTCTTCTTATGATGATAATTGGGGGATTTATACACAATATATTACAAAAATGAATGTTAAAGAGAA
Source organism: Candidatus Cloacimonadota bacterium (assembly GCA_030613025.1). Lineage (GTDB taxonomy): Bacteria > Cloacimonadota > Cloacimonadia > JGIOTU-2 > JGIOTU-2 > Celaenobacter. The sequence goes on along the minus strand of JAUWMT010000046.1, from coordinate 4,063 downwards.
GTTGTTAAATTTTGGATTTGAAGTTGATGCTTTCACTTATCCATATAATTCAGGAGTCCAACAATTAATAAATTGGATAAATAATGGATATTCTTTTATAAACTATCGTGGCTTTGGATACCATAGTGGATGGGATACAATAGGGTATACTTTTTTTGTTAGTGACGACATCGTTTCTTTGAATAACTATTTTATGCTACCAATGGTTACAAGTATAACATGTGGAGGAGGCGATTTTGCTTCTTCGGCAGTACAACAATGTTTTGGGGAAGTTTGGCTTAAAGAAGGCACACCAATGAATCCAAAAGGAGCGATAGGATTTATTGGTCCAAGTGAACGGGACACTCAAATTGAATGGAATAATTGCATGGATATGGGAATCTATCAAGGAATAGTATATGAAAATATAAACAGGTGTGGAGAAATGCTTTTGAGGGGGAAGATGGAACTCTATAACAATTATCCTCATAACCATGCCTGGGGAGATGCAACAAATTCAGATCAATTTTATTTTTATGTGTATAATTTACTTGGTGATCCGGGATTGCAAGTCTGGACTGATAATCCTAAAAATATAACTTTGATTACAGAAAGCACTATTTCAGAGCAGCAGAATTATATAGAAGCAGAAGTTGATGTTGAAGATGACATGTCCAATTTTATGATAGCCCTCACAATAGGAGATTCCCTTGTTTCAAAAGCTTTTACTGATGAAAATGGGGAAGTAACATTTTATGCTGATTTTTATCCTGGAAATTATCAAATCACTGCATCAAAGTACGGATACCTTCCCGAAACAAACGATCTGACCGTATATTCAGATGAATTATTAGAATTGACAGACGTTACCTACAGTAATGATCCGATTTCAGGAAATACAATTGAATATGAGCTTACCTTTTATAATCCGGCATCTATCACAGCTGAGAATATTATGATATATTTTTCATCGGATGATGAAACAATAACGATCATTTCAGACAGCATATCTATTACATCAATTACACCATATACAAGCCATATATGCGACAGTTTATATCTTGAGATAGATGAGAAATGGCAAAATGGAAAGACTGCAAATTTGAATATAAACCTCAGTTCTAATTTTGGAGAACAGTCTTTTAGCGCACCTGTCGCGATCATCAGTCCCGAGCTTGTTCTTTCAAATTTCATTGTTCAAAATAATGAATGCTATCTTGTACAGGATCAGGAAGATAATGTCTTTATTGAGTTAACGAATACGGGCTCAATTCAAAGCGAGTTATTCTATGCAAGTCTTTTCTGCACAAATGAAAAAGCAACTATAACCCAAGATGAAAGTTACTATACGTCAATATCCATAAATGGAACAGGAGCAAATGCTATCCCTTTTACAGTAATTCCGGATGAAGTCATCTCTGGAGAGATCGCTCAGTTTGAGATGCAGATCATACAGTACGATTCTTTAGTTCAGCGTCTTCAATTTTCGATACCGATCGGCATTATTAGTGAAACGAGTCCTACTTTTTCTAATTATGGCTACTATGCGATAGAGAGTTCTGATACTGGTTTTTTTAATGCTCCTGTCTATGACTGGATAGAGCTTGATCCTTCTTTGGGGGGAGAGGGCATGCTTATAGAGGGATCTTATGTGACCGAGGATGGTTATGTTAAAACTATAGATTTACCTTTCAGTCTAGTCTATTTTGGACATTATTATTATGAGGTTACAATTTGTTCCGAAGGATGGCTATCTATGGGAGAAGAACTTATCTATCATAGGAATAGAACAATACCATCCGGTTGCGGACCTGCGGCAATGATAGCTCCCTTCTGGGATGATCTAAAAGATGGAGAACTCTATAAATGGTATGATGAAATTGGTCATAGATTTATTGTCGAATGGCAAGAATTTTCAAATGTTTATGATCCCGCTGTGAAGGAAACTTTTCAAGTGATCCTTTATGATCCTGAGTATTTTCCCACCTCGCATGGGAATGTGGAAATACTATTTCAGTACAAGACAATATCTAATATCGACCAGAATGATAATTATGCAACAGTAGGAATAGAGAATTATGCTCAAACTGATGGAGTGCTGCTGAGCTATTCTAATATCTATGCACCAACTGCTCACATCCTGCAGAATGAAACAGCAATTCTGTTCACATTGCACGAGAGTCCTGAAGTTCCTTTTCTTGAAGCTTATCCAAGCTCATTTAACTATACGCTTCCTCAGGATACAACTATAAGCGACTGTATTCTGCTCGTAAATACTTCATCGACTGATTTATCATATTCTATTAAAACATCTCATTATTCCGGTAAAGGATCAGGAAATGGTGGAAAGAATATCGAAAATGATTTTATAATTTCATCGTCTTCATATTATTTCACTAGTATGCCAATGGATATTTTTTGCTATTTGTACCATACCAGCTCAGATGATGAAGCCGTATATGGCGTGAACATGGATTTTCCAAATGGAGTATATGTGAACAATGCAATGGATATCAACTCTTTATCCTATAATGGAGAGACAGGGAATGCTGCTGAAGTAACTTGGGGCTTTGGAAATGGTGATCCATTATATACTTTAGGCATACATAGTTTTGGAGTGAATGTAACTGTAGAAGATAGTATTACAGGTCCAATTACTATTGATTGGTATATTGAAGGTGACGGCACCGGAACAGCACCTCACACGACACAGGGTACAATAACACTTCAACCATCTACAACACCATATCTTTGGTTAATGTATCCTAATGGGGGTGAGACACTTGTGTATAGCACAACTGATACGATCCGCTGGACAACCTATGGCACGATCGAGAATGTGAACCTCTATATAACACTGGATAATTGTTCAACATGGGAAACTATTGCAGAGGATATCAATAATACAGGTGAGTATTCCTATACAGTAACATGGTCGTTATCAGATATGTGCAAAATAAACGTTCGCGATGCTGATGGATATACAAGTGATAATTCCGATAATTTATTTTCTATCAACATATTTGATATAATTCATCCTGAAGATGGTGATGTCATTGCATATAATACACTTGATACATTACGATGGAATTATACAGGAATATATGATGAAGTAATACTTGAATTGTCGCGGGATAATGGATGTAATTGGGAAGTTATTAATGACACTATACCCAATACAGGTGAATTTGAATACCTTGTTCCAGGTCCTCCTTCAGATTGGTGCGTTTTCAGAATTACAGCTCCGGATTTCAGTATATCAAACTGCACAAAAGGGAATTTTAAAATAATTGACCCATCCGTAAATTGTCTTTCGTTAAGTTCAAATTCCGGGACTCTCTCCGGAGGAGAGTCCACGAACATTACCTTTAATGTCACAACACAAGGCATGGAGCCCGGGTATTATGAAGCATATATTTGCATCAAATCTGGAATCGGACAAAAAATAAATATCCCGGTTACCATCGAAGTGAGCTATGCAATTGATGACGAACCCGAACCAAATAAACTTCTTATTCAAAATATTCCCAATCCCTTCTCAACATCTACAACAATAAACTTCAATCTAACCACCCGGCTTCACTCCGCTACGCCGTGGCAAGCAGAGAGCACAGAGATAAAAATCTATAATGTAAAAGGGCAACTGGTGCGAAAATTTCTCATTGTCTCACCCTCTCCCAGTCTCCATGTCTCAGTTACCTGGGATGGTAGAGATGAGCAAGGAAACAAAGTATCATCGGGATTGTACTTTTATCAGGTTAAGGTTGGTGTTGAGATAATCGGAACGAATAAGTGTTTGTTAATGAAAGATTAGTAAATTAAGATTTTATTCAATTTCACTTCTCAAATCTCAAATCGTTAATCATCATTCGACATTCATTTCTACTATAATTTTTTATGAACACCGAACATCGATTGAAGATTTTAGATTGCAGATTGCGGATTGCAGATTTTGCCATCTTCTCAAATCTCAAATCGTTGATCATCATTCGACATTCATTTCTACTATAATTTTTTAAGAACACCGAACACCGATTGAAGATTTTTGATTGCAGATTGCAGATTTTGCCATCTTCTCAAATCT
>JAUWMT010000097.1 GCA_030613025.1 Candidatus Cloacimonadota bacterium | reverse complement strand
AAAATTTACTCCATGGGAATTAGTTTATCAAGAAGAGTATGAAACAAAACAAGAAGCAATGAAACGAGAGAAGGAATTGAAGTCCTATCAGGGAAGAAAATTTATTCGAGAAGAAATCCTTGTTCTAAGGTAGATGCAGGTTCATCCTCCACCAACTGGTGGTTATTCCTCTTCCGTCTTTATTTTATTTCAGTCTTCGCTACGCTACGCCCAGACAGGACGCTTGACATGTTGTAATATTGAGTTACACCCAAGATTTTTCACCAAGCCCACTAACCCCCAACTCTTTACCAAGCCCCAGTTTATCAAGGCGTAATGAAATGAAGACTGGCTTGGTAAAGTCACGCAAGAACGAATACAGAAGCAGGGGCTTCTGATATATTGCTTTACCAATTTAGGAATTGGTAAAGAGAGAATATGTAAAACAAGATTCCAATCTTGTTAGTCAAGTTCCAATTTATTAAAGCTGTAATTTACAAATTTATTGACGTTTTTTTTCACCTTTGCACTGTCATTTGAAACAATAAGAATCGAGGATAGAATGAGCATAATAGCGAATAAGAATGTTTTGATCACGGGAGGAGCTTCGGGCATCGGGAAAAAGCTTGCATATCTGATGGCAATTGAAGGAGCTCATGTTGTTATCTGGGATATCAATCAGAAGCAACTGGATGAGGTAACAAATGCAATAAAAAATAGGGGATATGCTGCTACTGGTTATTATTGTGATGTCTCTGATAAGGAGCAAATTGAAGCTACTGCGCAGAAAATTAAAGAAGAAATCGGGAAGATCGATATTCTGGTGAATAATGCAGGAGTTGTGTTTGGCAAATCCTACTGGGAATATTCTGATGAAGAAATTCAGAAAACCATCAAGATCAATCTGATGGCTCACTTATGGACGATCAAGGCATTTTTGCCTGAGATGAGACTTACGAACAATGGACATATTGTCACGATCTCTTCTTCTGCCGGAATAACCGGAGTAGCAAATCTTTCTGTGTATTCCACTACCAAATTTGCGAATTTTGGCATGGATGAATCACTTAGGCAGGAATTCAAAAAAGCAGGGCTGGACATCAAAACTACTGTGGTCTGTCCATATTTTATTGATACGGGCATGTTCAAAGGAGTGAAGTCTCGTTTCTCATTTCTACTCCCAATCTTGAAAGAAGATAGAGTTGCACGCAGGATCTTCAATGCAATAAAAAAAGATAAAAACAGGGTAGTAATGCCTTTGCTGGTGTATACTGTTTGGCTCTTGCGGTTGCTGCCGGTAAAAATATTCGATTTTGTATCAAATATGCTTGGAGTAAATGCTTCCATGGACGAATTTACCGGAAGAACAGAAAAAAAGGACAATTCTAAAGATATTAATGATTTTACACCAACAAGCGAAAACTCAACAACTTCTTACAACGCAACAACCGGCGAAATAATAGGGTACTCGAAATTGGATACTCAGGAAGAGGTTAAAGATATCATACAAAAGGCAAAAATCGCTCAAAAGGGGTGGGCGAGAATTCCTGTTGGAAGAAAAATATATTATTTGAAGAAAGTTCGTGCCTATATGGTGAACCATCTTGACGAACTTGCAGAAGTGATCTCAAGAGACAATGGAAAACCGAGAATCGATGCCCTCTCTACAGAGCTTTTGCCGGCAACTATGGCTCTTTCATACTATTGCAGCAAAGCTGGAAGTTTCCTAAGAAAAAAGGGGATCTGGTTTGGCAATATATTTCTTGCGAACAAGCAGAGTGCACTATACAGGGTTCCTTACGGGGTTATCGGCATCATCTCTCCGTGGAACTATCCCTTTGGCATTCCTTTTTCAGAAGTGGTGATGGCATTGCTCGCAGGTAATACTGTTGTACTCAAGGTTGCATCCAATACACAGATGGTTGGACGAAAGCTCGAAGAATGCTTTCTTGCTGCCGGACTTCCCGAGAATGTATTCAATTTTGTAAATATACCCGGTTCGCAAGCAGGAGATGTATTTCTTAATAATGGCATTGATAAATTATTCTTCACCGGCTCGGTTTCGATCGGGAAAAAGCTCATGACAAAAGCCGGTGAAAATCTTACACCGCTCGTTCTGGAACTTGGTGGAAATGATGCGATGCTTGTATGCCCGGATGCCGATATTTACAGGGCTGCGACCGGAGCTGTGTGGGCTGGACTCTCTAACGCAGGACAATCATGCGGAGGTGTCGAGCGCATATATGTTCATGAAAAAGTATATGATGAGTTCTTATTTATGCTGAAAAAGAAAGTTGATAACCTTCGAGTAGGATATGATATGGATTATAATGTGGATATGGGCTCGATGACCAAACAAAGTCAGGTGGAAACTGTGGAAGCTCATGTTAAAGATGCTCTAAATAAAGGTGCTAAAATATTTGCACAAGCTAAAATTCCTAAAGGGTATCAGAATTTTTATCCTGCCACAGTACTCACGGAAGTTGATCACACCATGAAGGTGATGAAAGATGAAACATTCGGACCGGTCGTTGCAGTTATGAAAGTAAGAAATATGGAAGATGCAATCGAGCTTGCAAATGATTCCAATCTTGGTTTGACGGGCTCTGTGTGGTCAAAGAACAAAGCACAGGCAGTTCAGATAGCACGACACATCAAGGCAGGTGCAGTGACAATAAACGACCATCTCATGAGCCATGGACTCGCAGAAACACCTTGGGGCGGTTTCAAAGAATCGGGTATTGGGCGAACTCACGGGAAAATCGGTTTTGATGAAATGACACACCAGCAGGTTATTGTGAATGACATCCTACCTTTTGCACGAAAGAATATCTGGTGGCATCCCTATAGCAAGAAAGTGTATGACGGTTTAAAAGGAATCATTCAGGCATTATACGGCACAAACATAAAGATGATGATGACCGGCTGGAAAAATTTATTAAAGATCGTGCATAGGTATTTTACGATAGAGTGAATAATTTTGCTTGAATATTAAAATTTTACACTAAATAAAAAAAATACTTGATTAAATAAACAACAAGAAAAAAAGTATCCAAAAAATAGGATGTAATGAGTGCAAGAGATTGCTGAAAAATTTAATGTGGGATTCCATGAGGTTTTTATTCAAAAAATATGTGCTAAATTTAAACTGAAAAATTATACAATAAAAAAGTTATAAAATGATAGACTTATAAATTAGGAGCTAATTAATGAATGCAACAAAATTATTAAAACAAAAAGGAATTGATCCTTATCGTTCTGTTTTGATGATTACAAGAGAAGAAGCTTTAGAAAGATTAGTTGAAACAATTAATGAGTGGGAATTAGATATTAAATTAGATTTAATGAAAAAAGAAGAGTTAAAAATATTGATTGATTACTTCGGAGAATCAGTAATTTATTATCATCCAGAGAATGATCATCAAGAAAGAGCTGTTCTATTGAAACATTCTGATATGTTAAAAAAATATGGATTAACTGATGAAGATATCTGCAGGTTAGACTTTTGTTAATTTTTTTTTAAATCAAACTTCAAACACAGGAATCTGGCATTATCGTACCAGAAAATTTAATTTTTATCTAAGAGGTTTTAAGTATTTATTCATAATGAAAAAAAACAGTAAGGAGTCCACTCTAAAAAGTTCAATTTAAGAAATCGAGAAACCGTTCCCAGTGAAATAAAAAAGAAAAGCATTTCACGGGATAAATAAAACGGTTAATGCATTTTTTTGTTTCATTAACCACCAACTTAAGTTGGTGGTTAATAGGAAGATAGCTAATTGTAACCGATTCACTTGTCCCGTTAAATTTGTATTCATTTAACTGGGATCGGTTTCCAAATATTTGATGCATTTTCTAACATATTTCTAATTACACACTTTTTAGAGTAAACTCA
>JAUWMT010000041.1 GCA_030613025.1 Candidatus Cloacimonadota bacterium | reverse complement strand
GGGAATGTCATCATCTTTTGATAAATCTCTAATACATTCATTTTGAGAAAGTTAGAATGTAGTTTCATAGGAGAATAGTGCTGCTCAGCTATCTTCATAAATCTCAAATCGTTAATCATCATTCATCAATTGTTGCGTTCCCAAACAGGGGTTTGGGAACGAGAAGACTGAATGGTTTGGGAACGAGAAGGCTGAAAGGTTTGGGAACGAGAAAACTGAAGGGTTTGGGAACGAGGGCATATTTTTATTTTCGTGGTTCATGTTATTATACCCTTTTTTCAAATTCTATAATATCTTCACCAAATTTTGCAGTTCTCTCCTCTAAATCGAATTTCTTTTTATTTGTTCACCCCGTTAGATATTCATCTTGTTTGATTTTTCACTATTGTCCACTGCAAAATTATCTAACGTGGTAAATTCCTCATTTTAATCCCTGATTTAATCTGGGATAGATAATTTGTAATTAGAAATTCATATTTCCACATGACTCGTTTGCTAAAACGTAACATTTAGCGATAAGGTAAATACTTCATTATTTTTATAGGCAATTGTGGTACAAATATCTTTAGTTGTTTTAAATCGTATTGCCGGCTGAAGAATGACAGGATCATTGTATTTATTCCGATAATGTTTATCAGGAATGTAATCAAGCTCAAGTATCAAGCTGAGTCTATCATGCAAAGATTTGAAAAACAATAAGCTTTTCCATGCAAGGGCATATTTTCTCACTTCGCCATAGATTGATATATAGGAAGACATAAATGTGGGAAGTGAAATATTACCTGCAACGCAAGGGGTGAATTTTACATCGACTTCTTCAAATTTTTTATCATTCAATGAATGGTCGTACGCGATGGCGCCTATCGCAATTGTTATCTTGTTAAAATTACCGGAGTTTGGAAGCATCTGAAATCTTAATGAAATATCTTGTCGGTAGTAGTTATTGTCATGAAATTCTGAGTAGCTTCCCAGAGAAAATTTCCATATTTTTCTTATATATTCAAAAGATTGGATCGAAAATGGCGAAATACCGATTTCAGCAGACAGGATATTGTTGTTCACAGGAACTTCTGCGTTATAAAAAGTAAGAGCTTTCACCGGCGGTTTAAGATCGACGAAATCTTGAAATTCTTTTTTTCTCTTAGTAATGAGATCTTTTTCTATCTGCTTCTTTTTAATTTTTAATTTGAATTCATCAACCTTCTGCTTTAGCAGATTTGTTTCTTTCTCTAACCACAATTTAAATTTTTCTTGTGTGCTCCTGATACCTTCTTTCTGTTCGGCTTCTTGTATTTTATGTTCATAGATCTTTCGCTCCAACTCTTTTTTCAGCTCCTCAAACACTATTTGATTGTATTCATCTTTTTGGATTTTAATCAGACTATAATAAGTTTTTGAGCTGGGATCGCGATAGCGTTCTACGATGTGGATACCTTTCAGGTTAACATCTGTTACTACTTCTGTCACAGAAACATAACTTTCCCATACCTTACCGTTTTTTTCTTTTAGTATCTCTTTTTGTACGTTTTTAACCTGCACCTCTATATTTTGTGCGAATTCCTCTCGAGCCATTTTATCAGCATCCTGTTTAGAAATTGTCGAGCTGCCTATGCCAGAATAATAATCGGATGCATTTTTAATTGATTTTCCGCTTTTATACCTCTTTGCCCATTCCGGAATATTGCTGTCGGAACATAACAACGAATGAGAAAAAATTAAAACTAAAATAATGATAAGCTTGAATTTCATATAACCTCTAATTCTGAAGTGTATTATTCTGTGGAGATGCATATCTTCCGTTTTCTATAAAGTCATAAGCATTCTTTATACTCTCTTTATTCTAATTCCGGAATTTCCGGTTCAAACCGCTCGAGAGAAGCAAAGATTTCTCTGAACAATTTCTTGAAAAATCTCTTTGGCTTCTTTTCATACTGATCTGCCAGAGGTTCTTTAATCCAGGATTTAGCTATATTTCGAAATGCCGGATATCGCCCGAAAATAGCACTGGCAAAATCGGCGTAGATCCAACCAGTGAGAAAACTATCCACAAACTGAGTAATATCTTTTATCTCGATTGGATTATCTTTTTTATCCATCTGAATAATATTGGAACGTAAAACCTGGAATTTATTATAGATCGCTGCCTTGGACTCTCTATTCAACTGTGCTACAAAATCTCCGGATGCTTTGTTTACAGATGTGTTATATGAATTTGCCAGATTAGCGAGCATAAGCTCTGTCTCTTCGGGATGGGCATAATGCATAATAGCCAACGCCTCGATAATTGACCTGTCCAACTCCTGCCGTTTATCTGCAAAAACCATGTTTTCATTACTCATCGGATAGAGCTGTAAGATCAGATCTGTCAGTATATCATAAGTTTTTTCCCAGAATCGACGTTGGTAACAGAATGTGTCCAGACTGAAACAAGTGATATCGAGCAGGAGTTTTCTCAGTAGAAGAAAATCTTCTTCAGCAATGCTTTTGTTTATGATTTCCCAGATCAAATCATTGTTTGTATCTGTAGCAAATGAGAATTGACAGATTATACCAAGAGGGAAAAAATAATCTCCAACCTTAATGTAGTCCTGCACATATCCATCACGTTCTTCATCTATAAATCGTTTCATTACATCTCGATAACGTTTAACGATCTCTGCGTTTTTTTCTAGAGGTTTCAACTTTGTTTCGCGGCTGGAAAAATAGCTTTCCTGCAGAGAATAATTGAGTGCACTGCATATGATCCAGCGGGTATAAAGATCTCCTTCTTCGAATAAATATTCGCAAACAGATATCACCTCATTGGTTTCATCGTACCGCAGTAAAATATTCAAAATTAGGATGGAAAACAGTCCAACAAATGCCATACCTTCTTCATCATCTTCGGATAAAACCAATGAATTTAAAAGAATATCTTTAATATCTGAGATTCTTTCTGGTTGTGGTGTCATAAAATCTGATAAAGTAAGAAGTACCTCTTTCGTTTGTGATTTTGTGAAAAAAATATGATGAAGGTCTGTTTTGCCGATCTTAATCTGTCGAAACTTATGCACGATAAATCCTGAACCGGCTGTCATCAAAACAGATTTCAAAAAATATCTAATTAAATGCAATGCTGGATTTTTCTTTCCATATCCCAAAATGTTTCTGAACAACTTCGCCCAGATATTCATTATTGTCAATACTACTTCCGGTTCTGCCATTACACATATCTTCAGGCACATCTCAAGTAGAATGCTAATGGATTGCGATCTGCAAATGATGTTTGTCGGTTTTATATTAGAAAGAATTTCATTTATGATGTACAAACCATCTTCAATATTCGTTGAAGTAATTCTGAATAGCAGTTCAGAACCAGCTTTATTCAGTTTCGCATTTTTATTATTAATCATCATTTCGATGATTTGTAATCCGTCTCTTCTTAAGTGGTAAATTACCGGTATGACAATCTCGTTGATGCACAATTGTTTACGAACCAGGTTTTTCACGAAGTCCAAAACATATTCGAGCCCCTTTTCGTCTGCAATTGCAATTTTTCTTAGGATTGCAGTGATTATGTGATAATACTTCTGCTCATTATCCTGTTCAAGTAATAGTTTGCAAATTTGTATATTGTTCGATGCCAAAGAGATAGCAGTGGCAACAGCTTCAAAAAAGATCGGATTGATATTAGCGCTCTTCAGCCCATCAATCCATTTTCGGATAGTATCTTCATCCAACTGTCGCTGCTGAATATTGCCGGAGAGCAAATACTCACGTGCCATCAGATATTCAAAAATGCGGTCATATTTGAACCTGACCATAAAAGCACCATCTTCCCGAACTATCTCAGAAAGGATTCCTTCATCAAGCAGGCGATTATAAGGTGTCCTGTAATCTGCACTTGACCATTTTAATGCATGACCATTTGGGCACTTAAAACGAATTTCTTTATTTTTATCCGGCAGCCATTTCCAGTTGCAATTTTCATTTTCACACACAAGCATTTCGGTTTCATCCAGTTTTTGCCAAATTAGTGTATTTTGTCCGCAATTTGGGCATAAAAACGGAAAATCAACCTGCTCATCGGGCAACCATCTCCAATGGCAAATCATATCAGCACATTGAATGGCATCACCTTTTTCCACCACAGGATTGGGTTCATATATAGCTTCAGTAAGCAGTTCATCCTTGCGGATAAATTCTTCGTGAACTGAATCCGTGCAGTGCTTCCACATCAGTTCTAATAATTGATGTATGATTTGCATATCTTTCGGCTTGGGATTTCGTTCGGTTGGACGGGTCAATTTTTTGGGATCTGTAGAAAAAATGTATTTCTCATAAATTGTGGAAAGCGAATTTGGTTTGATGACCGATCTTTTTTTATATGTCCCCCGATACGCTTCTGTCAGAATATTCAGTAGGAAAGGATCTTTGCAGGTCTCTCTGATAAAAGGTGAAAGATTATAGAATCTAGTTTTGATAAAACGATTTGCTGCATATTTATCATAAGCTCTTTCCACATCGATATTATTAAATTGAGAAAGGCGGACGAATGGAACTTCATCCTGACCGGAAGATTCTGCAATATCCGGATAGATAATATCCAACGGAAAATCGATTCCTCTAACAATCGTATCCCACATCACAACACGGCAGGTTACCAGAATTTTCAGAAAATTGCTATGATTCTTTTTTGCGAAATTAACGATGAATTTCAGCAATTCATTGGGATTGTCACTTTCATTTATCCCGTCGATCAGGATTATGTAATTGCCATCTTTTGGTTTATCACTGTTTGCCAGCTTCAGAAACATATCTTCTAATTTGTTTCCGGGATAAGAGAAAGTGCCCAAAAAGCTGTTAGTCGCCTCGGATGCAGTTATGCCGCTGCCCTTCAGGTAAAACAGAATATCTGATGTATCTCTGACCTGTTGATTGACTTTTTTGAAATAATCAATTGCAATTTTCTGACAAAAAGTCGTTTTACCGGAACCTGATTCTGCCAGAATAAAGCATAGAGTAGCATCTTTTTTGTTGATCAATTTATTATAATGCTGGTGGATCTCGTATCGATCTATAAATAAAGATTCAAATTCTTTAAGATCGAATTTACCACCGTTTGCATTAAATATTTCACGATATAGATTGAGGATAGAAGCGGTTTGATACCTATGCCAATCATCATCTTTCTGTAATTGCAGTTGTGATTTCAGAAGTTTCAGGTGAGATTTTACACTTTCGAAATTATCCATAGCATTTTTCAAATCAATCACAGTTTGCTTAATCTGCTGAGCGATTTGATCATCGCCGGTAAGTCCCTTGTAAGCTGTTTGTAAGGTTTGAGTACCTGATATTATGTGGTCTTCCAGTTTTCCTACAATTTCATTGGTCGTATCTACTTTTTCTCCAACCGATTCAAACTCGCTAAGACGTTCTTTCAAAAATGCACTAATTGCTTTGATATTTTCTATGTATTCTGATTCAAAGTTATAAAAATTACCGAGAAGATATTTAATGCTCTTGCCCTTAAGTGTTTCATAAAGCAGCATTTCTTCTTTAGACCATTCGTCTTTCTGAGAATAGATAATAAAATATTCCAACGTCAGCTTTTCCTCATTTTCATTCTCTATATAAAATCTATTTTCTTCATCTTGCAATAAGGGGTAATTTCTAAGGAATTTAATTTCCTTGATGTAAGCTATAAGATTTGGTAAATATTCTTGGATCATCTTATCTGCCATTTCGCTGTCTAACCAGATATCGGAATGAACATAATCATTTCGTAGAGGAATCATTTTATTATCAATCCATTTAGCTACGTTGCTCAACTTCTTTTGGTTTTTCCAATAGAGTGAAATCAATTCTGGCACAAAAAGCTTTATATCGTTGTGCATGGCTAGTCTGGTGATCTCTCTAAGGCAAAACTGCCAATGTCCCATACTCATCCCCTTGAGATTAACATATAAAAAATTATCTATCATCTTGGTTAGTTTGGCATCGGGGAGTTTATTTTGCCGTAAAAGGGATAGATAGTCTGAGATGATGATCAAACCAGTATATTTGAAAGTACTTGCGAAAAGCTTGATCATTTCTCGGAATGCCCGGTCCGGTTCTTTTTTATCATAGATTTCAACGAATACTTCCATTAGTCGGGCTATTGGATAGGGATCATTTTTAATTATATCCGATATTAACTCCTGATTCCTGAGTTCACGGGAAAAATCAAGTTTTACTTTATCCATATTATATTCCTTTAGGTCTTATTTCTATTTTGATCGGATTATGATCAGAATAGCGGAACTGTTGATTAAAACCTTGTACGCTGAGTAATTCCAGATTGGGTGATAACAAAAATCCATCAATGATGCAGGTATAATTTTCATTTATGATATATGAGCGTTCCAAAGTGCGGACTGTCGGTACATTTTCATCCAGAGCCCACTGCCAACCATCAGGTGTAAAATCTTCCGGTAAATTATGTATCCAAAACAGATACTTTTCTTCTGTTGTAGTAGGAAAGTCAGTTTTAATAAGGCGGTGATTCCAATCTCCCCCCACTACCACATAGTTGCCTTTTTCATATTCTTTAAGCATAAAACTTTGAAGTTTGGATAACTGATTTTTTCGAATCAAGCCCCCTTCATCAAAAGCTGCAAGATGTAAATCTGCCATCACTAACTGTTTTTCGGTTTCCGGAAGATCATATCTGGACACTATGAAATTGTATCTCTGTTTAAATACTCCCAGCAAACCTTTATTTTCGAGTGGTAAGTTACAACGAAAAGCTTCTTCTATCTTTATATTAGAAAAAACAGCGTTCCCGGTTATCAGTCTTCCAATAATAGGAAACCACGGAATTTTAACTGTGGGCGAGTGAACTCGATTATAATTTGGCAAAGCATTAATGAGCATTTGCCAGAGATCAAGGTTGTAAGTTAAGCGTGACCTTTTGGAGACTTCCTGGAGTAAAAAAATATTAACAGGATTTTGCTGAATAAAAGTAGTAATATTGGTCATATTATTGGCCACGATAGTTTTTGATGGTGGTAAAATGCTTTTCCCACCATCTGCGATGAAATTTGATTCTTCCCCCAAACCTCCATATCCAAGATTCCAGGTCATGATCGTGATCAATTGCCCTTGCTTTATTGATTCTTCGGAATTAATTATCACCGGCAAGCTTCCTTCAGTTGGTTTAAAATTTGATATAATTATTTTAAGAGCCACCAGCCAGCCAAATATTACCAATAAAATAACGATGATCGGGATTATTATTATCATAGTTTTTTTGTGTTTCATTTGATATTCTATATTTTAGTGGATAAAACTAAAACATTAATAGGTTTGAATTTCATATAATCTCTAATTTTGATATGATAAATGTAACATTAATATTGCTCACGCTGAATTTCGCCTGTACTTTGTCAAATTATTTAATTTTTTTGACAAATAGATACATACAAGCAATTTTCAAATATCCTTTTCAAGTACAAGATTCAAAAAACTGGAAATATTAATAAAAAATAAACAAGAGGTGTTACATGAAACCAAAAATAGTTATTATCATTCTGGCAGTAATCGTACTTATTTCATGTTCTGGCGATCAGACGTTCAGAGAAATAAAGATCAAAGAGAGTGATGTAAACAAAATTAACGTCATGGGCTACGGAACAGGAAAATCCTATAGTAGTGATGAAATAGCTAAAGATAAAGCCAAAACCAATGCCACAGTGAATTTGATCGATCAGGTTTCCGGACGGGAATTTGTATATGAAAAAAGCAATGGTTCTGTCAAATTCACGACAAATTCTGGGGGAACTTTATCGGATGTCCAGGAAGCAGGATCATATTGCCTGGGAGATAAAAAATATCTTATAGTATTATCTTCACCGATAGAGATGCGGGATATAGAATTAGATAAGGCATTGTTATTAGAGACTAGTTTTCGAACAGAAAATTTGGAAAAATCTTTAACAGAAAAATATCAGAAAGCTATTGAAAGAACTATAGAAAAAAAGTATCCTGGTAAAGCAAGATTGGAAGGGAAATTATATTTATCGGATATTAAGATCTCAGACTATGAAGGAAAGGATGATTTTAAAGTAACGATAAGAATTTTAATAATTATTTCGCGAGCTGATTGATAAGGATATTGTGACAGTGATAGGTATTATAATTTAGCTCTCGCTCTCAACGTCTGTTGACGGATGGAGTTCAGGTTTTACGATTTTTTTTCAATCAATCTATTATGAACATACTTATGGAGTATGCTTGCAATTAGTGTTTGATATGGAATTCCTTCTTCAATAGATTTTATTTTAAGATCGTTGAGATCTTTTTCAGAAAGGCGAATATTTATTCTTTTATTTTTTAATAAAGTATTCCTTGCATATTCTGCATATTTTTTCTTTGTTCCATCAATATCATTTACAGAATTCCATTCACCCTTTTCAAAGTAATCTAAAATTTCTTTTTCGTATTTATCCATCTTTGCCATGTTACCTGCCTAAATATTTCTTTGTTGCCTTTCGGCTTGGTATTATAGTTTTTAAGAATATTTCTTCTTCTTTCTCAATGCATGGAACCAAATAGGCATAATGATTGAATTCAATAATTATCACCTGCTGTCCAGAATATTTTCCCTGATTAGGATGTTCTATAATATCTAAAATCTTATCATTTTCAATTTGAAATACTACTTGCTCAAATGAAATTCTTCTTTCCTTTTTCAATTGCTCATTTTTTTCATTATTCCAAGTGAAATATTTCATGTACAAAAGATATTATTTGTGTGCCTTTTGTCAACTTTATTTTTAGCTGTATTAAATTTAAATAAATTATACTTAGATAGTATTGATACTCTTGCTAATACGGAATTGGAGGACCATACTCATCCCAAGCAGACACATAAGCATTAAAATACTACTCTTGATGCCGATCACCGGAAACAGCACAACTCCTATAATAAGTCCCCCAACCATAGAACCAAGACTATCCAGAAAATAAAAAGTGCTTCCGCTCTCTATCTGTTCATTGTTATATTTGACTTCAAGCAATCTGGCAAGGATGCTTCCTTCAAGAAATGCAAAGATCAGGTTGCAGATAAGATAGATCACTGCCGGAAACACATTCTCAAAAAATAGCCACACACCTCCAGCTAAGATCAAATTTATACCATACAAACTAAACAAGGAGAGCTTCAATTTGTTTCGCAAGAGAAACCCGCCGGTCAATCCTATCATAAAGATCGTGGTGAACAGAAATATCATGAAATAAACATTGCCGTACTGCATCTGGAAGAGATTGAGCAAGACAAGTTGCATAACAAAATTTACCAAACTGATCATAAAAATCTGCATATCAATAAGAGATTGGGAAACCCTGTTCAGCTTTGATGCACTAAAAGCAATTCCTAATATAACAAAAATGCTGAATAAAAATAGAAATACTGTGTGCCTTTTCATCCATTGCATCGTGTTGTTAATATTCAAATTAAGAATATTTGCCCATACTGAAATTGTAGAAAGATACGCTGCAGGATTCGAAATAGTATTGAGTTCTCCCCTCCCGTCAATTGCATTGCGTATCTGCCCTATTCTCAATGGATTGCACTGCTCAAAAATAACCGTATCATCGAACCAGACAGACTGATATTCCTTCGAGCGAAGTTGAAGCTCGGATACAGAATTTGTGATATTAGAAGCATCACTTCCTACGAAAATATTTTTTATGGAAGGAATGATGGTCGAATATGGGAAAACATCTGAAAAGGTTTTCCACACTGATGCATTGAGCTGTACAAGCTCGGGTGTCATGAAATTTGTTCCGCTGCTCAAGGTAATAGCAAGGATCGCTGAATTCTCCGAAAAGTGCTTTTTTGCCAGCTCAAAAAACTGCAATGTATAATACCTGTTCAAAAGCAAAGATGAGGGGTCAGGTACATCTATGAAAATAATGTCGTAGTTTTCTGCTGATTTTCTTAAATAATGAACCGGGTCATCCTGAATATAGTGCACATCCGGATGGTGAGGAGCAAGAGCAATAATGTTTTTATCCATTTCCAGACAGTCTATCCGCTTAATCCTTTCGTACTTAGTAATTTCAGGAATATACCCTCTAAGCAATCCACCAATGAGGAGTATTTTCCGGGCATCAGTATTTTGCAGCATCACATAATTCACCATCTGCTGGGCATAGAGTTCGTTATCAGTATGAGCAAAGAGTTCCCCGTTCCAGTAATAATTCTGCTGTGCTTGACTTCTTGTTACATCGAGCCGTCCGTACTTTGAATCATGTGATATAATAAGATCTTGGGGACTGTATTTCTCGGCATAGAATTGTTGAAAGAATTTATTTGCAAAAGGGATCATGATGAGAAATATGATGAGCGGAACAATCAAATATTTTCTTCTCAGCACCGCAAACAGGATAACAAGATTAACAATCACCAATACAATTAGCATTGAGATGTGCGAGAGAATGGAGATCAAACCGGCAAAAAGAACTCCTCCCAAAATAATGCCGATACTTTCCAGCACATATCCTTTGTGAACCGGCTCAGGAACATTTTTTATATATGAACACAGCAGCGGGAAAAGTGCTCCCATCACCAGACATCCGGGAGTGAGTATCAGAAACGCAAGCAGGAAAATATTACCAAGCTCGAACATTTCACCGGAAACCACAGTAAGTAAACCTGCGAATAACCGTATGCCAAAAAATTGCAAAATCACCAAAAACGAAAGGAGGAGAAAACCCGCTTTTATGTAACTCTGCAATTTGTCTTTCTGCAAAAGAAATTTTCCAATAAAACTCCCTACAGCGATCATAAAAAGCCACAGAGAAAGATAGATGGCATACACGATCTCGTTCCCGCGAACTTCGATGAGCAGCTCACGCAAAAGTACGGTCTGCCCGACGAGTGAGATCATTCCAAGAGAAATAAAGAGCAGAAATTTCTTTCTCATTCGCCTATGCTTCTAAAATTCTCCAAAAATTTCATACCCGCAAAATTTACACCTGCCATTAATGATATTGGTTTCCTTCAAAGTATAACCGGAGCGGTCGATAACCTTCTTTCCACAACTCGGGCAAAAGGTATCTTCTGCAATGTATCCCACATTCCCGATATAGACATATTTCAAGCTTTCCTCGATTGCGATCTCATACGCTTTTTCCAGAGTTTTCACCGGAGTAGCCGGGCGGTTGGTAAGCTTGTAATTAGGAAAAAACCGTGAAAAATGTAAGGGGTATTCATCACCTATATCTTCACGGATCCATTTGCACATATCGCGTATCATCTCAGGAGCATCATTTGCATCGGGTATGACAAGATTGGTGATCTCAAAAAACAGTCCTTCCTCTTTGCAAACCTCGATTGTTCTGAGTACCGGTGCGAGCGAGCCAGTCGTGTAGGTTGAATAAAAATCTTCGGAATAACCCTTCAGGTCGATGTTCGCTGCATCAAGATATGGAATGAGTTTTCGCAGCGGTTCTTCATTGATATATCCGCAGGTGACCAACACTGTTTTCAACCCCTGCTCATGCGCGCACTTCGCAATATCATACATATATTCATAAAAAATTGTGGGCTCAGTATAGGTAAAGGCAATACTCTCGCAGTCATAAAGTTTTGCAGTTTCAACTATCTTTTCTGGAGTAAACTCGTACGCCAGGACATCATCCGGCTTTGACTGAGAGATCGTCCAGTTCTGGCAAAAGTTACATCGGAGATTGCACCCGGCAGTTGCAAGTGAAAGTATATTTGAGCCCGGATAGAAATGATAAAGCGGTTTCTTCTCAATAGGATCAATATTTATGGACACTGGACGGTTGTAAACAAGAGTATAAAGAGTGCCGTCAATATTCTGGCGGACTCCGCACACGCCTGTAATTCCCTCAGGTAATCTGCAATAATTCGGGCAGAGATTACATTGAACAGCGCCGTTATCGAGCTTCTCATAGAATTGTGCTTCCTTCAATAGCTCGACATCTCGAGATGATGCGAGTAGTACCAAAGTAAATAAAAGCAGCCCGACAATGATCATAAATTTCTTCATACATTAATTTTACCAAATACTTCAGATGTTGTCAATAAAATATATAACGACTTGTATCACACTTACCACTTTGGAAATATCTTTTGCCAAAAATCCCCTTTTATATTTTTCCTTGACAGTCATTTTTTATATCTTTTAGAATTGATACAAAGTTTTTTTAAAACCAAAAAGATCCGAGTATTATAACAGATGATTCTCAGATATTTGTAATTGAATGCAAATTTCTTAGGTAGGCGAGAATAGGTTGTTACTTATCTCATTTTATGTTACTTTCATAATTATCAAATATGACTTTGACAACCAAAGAATTTATCCGAAAGGAGATACCTTGAAAAAAATTTATGTACTAATTGTTACGATGATCATTTCCCTGCTTCTTACCAGTTTTCTTTTAGCAGATTGGGATTATGTTGCTGGTGGATACATATCAAATGTTCAGTTTATTGGAAATGATGGATGGGCTTCCTTAAGTGAAGGTCGTGTATTGCATACATCTGATGGTGGTGCAACCTGGGAATACCAGGAAACCGCAACAACAGAAAGGATCTATGGAGTTAGCTTTGCTGATAACCTAACGGGCTGGGTAGCCGGAAATGACGGACTGATATTCCATACCACAGATGGTGGCGCGACCTGGACAGCACAAAATAGCACTACTACATCGGGTCTTCAATCAATTTGCTTTGTTGACACTTTGAACGGATGGGCAGCCGGAAGTTCCGGAACAGTTCTTCGTACTTATGATGGTGGCGCGACCTGGAATGCGCAGACCAGCGGAATAACTAGTAAGATCTACTCTATCTACTTTTTAGATTCGTTTAATGGCTGGGCAGTAGCAGCGAGCAAAAAGATCATTCATACTAGCAATGGTGGTACAACCTGGAGTGAACAGACTAATCCTACTACCAGTTCTATGAAAGATATTATCTTCTATGATACTCTCCAAGGTTGGGCAGCAGGATCTAAAAAAATAATTCATACAGTTGATGGTGGTGCAACCTGGGTAGAACAAGCAAATCCTACCCTTGAAAACCTCTATGGAATTGGAATGGGTGACAACAATAACCTCTGGGTTGTAGGTATAGATGGAGAGATACTTCATACTACTAATGGTGGAGCTGACTGGACTGAACAAAATTTCTCTATTGATTGGTTCCAGGGAGCTTACTTTGAAGACAACCTTACGGGCTGGATCGTAGGTAGTGGCGGAGCAATCTACCATACAACAAACGGAGGTACGAACTGGGTTGCCCAAGCTACAGGAACATCTTCCGGGTTAAGACGAACTGTGTGTCTTGATGATCAAAATTTCTGGGGTTGCGGAACTAAAGGGTTTATAATACATTCTGCTGATGGAGGACTAACCTGGGAAAACAAAGACAGTGGCTTTGATGATTGGATCTGGGACATCACTTTCGCTCCGGATCAACTTCATGGCTGGGCAGCTTGTGATGATGGACATATTCTC
This sequence comes from Candidatus Cloacimonadota bacterium, assembly GCA_030613025.1. Classification (GTDB taxonomy): domain Bacteria; phylum Cloacimonadota; class Cloacimonadia; order JGIOTU-2; family JGIOTU-2; genus Celaenobacter. Next base: position 10,934 of record JAUWMT010000041.1, on the reverse strand, counting down.
GCTACTATAGATGGAGGAGATTTATGGACTCCGCAAGCTACAGGTATTTCTGTTGATGTTGTTGGGATCTCTGCAATTAGTAATACGCATGTTTGGGCTGCTGCTAAGAGTGGTAATATTGTCCATACAACAGACGGTGGAACAGCTTGGAATCCACAAACAAGTGGTGTAGCTGCTGATTTTAAGAGTATTCAATTCATAACTAATAAAATTGGCTGGGCTGTTGGTACAGACGGAACTATCATTTATACAAATAATGAAGGTGCAACCTGGACTCAACAGACATCGAATACTACAGAAAACATTTATGATGTTTCCTTTGTTGATACACTCTGCGGATGGGCAGCCGGCTATAATGGTGTTATTTTGTACACAACAAATGCCGGAGCCACTTGGGCTTTAACAAACACAGGCACCACTACATTAGACTTCACAAGAATATCAGCAATTGATCAGAATGAAGCTTGGGCAGTAGGCGGTGGGGCATATCATACAACTAATGCTGGCGCAAATTGGACTTCGGTCCCAATACCTTGTCATATCACAAACTGGGGTGTTGCCTTTGCTAATAGCGATCTCGGCGTTGCTATGGGAAACGGTGGTATCGTAACACGTTATACAGACGGAGGTGTGAGCGTTGATGACCCTCCTGTTACTTCATCCCCTATTCAGAACTTCCCAAATCCTTTAAAAAGCTCAACGACAATTTCCTTCTCCAATGCTCAACCTGCTATCAATGCATCGGTTGAGATCTATAATGTTAAAGGTCAGTTGATCAACATTATTCCTATTATAGGAGGGCAATCCTATGTGGTGTGGGATGGAACTGACTTCAACAAGCAAAATGTTTCAAGTGGAGTATATCTCTACAAACTGGAAACTAAGAACGAGATAATATCTAACAAATTGTTACTCATTAGATAATCTGTTCTTCCTTGTATATAATGAAAGCCCGAGATGAAATGATCGGGCTTTCTTTTTCCTTATAGCTGTATTCGTGGATCCATATTCTGGGTGGAGGATGGCTGGAACGTTTGCATAAAATAAGATACACAAAACCAATTACAAAAGGTGGATTCTGATGAAAAAAAATAAACCATTAAGCATAGGTGCTTTGATAATTGCAAGTGCTATAATCTGGGGTGCGATGATAGTTGGTGCAGCACTCATACTCAAAGGCACACCTTACAAAGAAAGTATAAACCGGCTTCTTATAGGCGGCGTTATTACTCACCTGATATTGATCTGGGGTCCGCTGGGAGCGATGTTCAAAAAAGCGAAGAAGGAAGAAGGAGAGGTGGAAGAGAAGTAATTTAAAAAATAGCAGCACATTTCGTTAATTCAAAGATAGAATTCCAATAATCTCTGTTGAAGAACTTAATTTAAAATTATCAATATTATCAGAATAATACGCTTGTTTAATAGATTCCCCACGCGTTTATTTTACTAACATATAATAAATTTCATTTGTAAAATATTGCAAAGTTTTAGTATTTGGTGTATTATTAATGCAATATGTTGAAAACGTTTTATACAAACGAGTCAATCCCTTTAATACTTCTTTATTGGTCTCTTACATAAGCAAAAGATTGTGGAGGAATCAAACCATATCGCTCTTTAATAGAGTAGAATGTTTTGTACTTCTTAGCTCTTTTAATCTTTAATGCAAATCCATAGTCTTTGCCTTCAAAATAACTAAAATAATAATCCTCAGATATCCCAGAATCAGATTTTGTTGCACACCACAAAGAATCTATTTCGTAATGAAGTATCTCATCAATCTCAAATTCTCCAACGATTTTACTAACAGGTGCTGAAGCATATACAATTACTCTTTTTACATTCGGATTTTTAAAAATTGATCTTCTAAATTCAAACTTCTTTGTACCTTCAAAAATCTTTTCTGCAAAATGAGGTTTAATCGATAAAATAACTTTCATTAGTTTCAGTTTCCTTTAAGATTATTTCAAAATGTTCTCTTGTTATTTTCTTTAATCCTCTAATTTCATTTTCCTCTCCAGTTAAAATTCCAAGTTCTAACAATTTTTGTCTATTAATTCTTTTCCCTGTTGGAAATGAATGAGTGTAGAGGAAATTTATAATGAAAGGTCTATATTTCGGATTATAATTCCAAAATTCTATTAATCCGTTATCATCGAAAACGCTTCTTCTTCTACATTTTAAGATAAAATCATTTTCATCTGTAATATCTACAGCTTTTCCCTCACATATTGCAATAGTTGTTATAACACTAGTATAATATGCTGCTCTACCTCTTGCTGCAGTTCTATAAAAAATAATAATATCTCCCTTTTTAATATCTCTTCTTATTGAACGAGAAATATATACTTTACTTATTGCGTTTCTATGTGGTTCATTTTCAACAAAATCATAAGGAGACTCAGTTGTTAGTATAGAATCAGGTAACAGCTCAGTATGATAATCAGGATAAATTGGTATCATAAAAACATTTGTGCTTTTTGAGATGAATGGAAATGTGAGTTTGGGATTATCAATATTGAACTGACGTATAAAATCTCTTACTAAAACTAGTTCTTCACCATTAACCGTTTTTTTTACGCCATAATATTTAAAACCCCAATCTTCGAGTAATCTAATTAGTCTGATTTGATCTTCTCGCTTTGCAAAAATGGTAACGTATATCTCCTCAACATTACAAATAAGTGCATTATCAAAAATTATTTTGAGAAATCTTTCACCAAGTTTATATCCTGTCGATATAACTTTAAAAGTACCAATTTTTAAGCGTTTCTTTTTAGAAAATATTGGGGTAATATCACTGTAATTTTCATTTTCATTTTCAACCTTTAAATAAAGAAATGCCCCAGTTTTGTCATCAGCATGACAAATATAAGATTCTTCATCAGCTTTTCTGTTAAACCATTCTTCGAATTCAGAATAATCCTCTTTGAAAGAATCAAAAAAATGATCATTTAAATCAACGTTACCAAAATGTTCTTTTTTTACAGATAAAACTTTATAATCAACTAACTCCGGATTTTCGGCTGTTACTTTCTCAAGATAGGTATCTATTGTAAAAACTTTTTCATCTATATTAAGTAATTTTGCTTTTAAATGGATTCCTCTATCTTCAGTAACAATAATATCAACACGCTTGTTATAAAGTTCATTAATTAGACTTGTATCAATGTAATCATTTTCAGTTTTATCACTCTTACGGATTTCAATAATGGGAGCAGTTTCTTCTGAAATAGTTTTAAGTTGAAAATAATTTTTAATTTTTATTTTCATTGTTTCAGCAATAGCTTTGTCATCATGCTTAGCAAGTTCTTCAACAGTAAGAGGATGAATGATTTTCGTAGCCCTTGTTTTATCAAACCATTGAAATAGTAATCCAATATCAGGATTTATAACCTTACTAGCTTCTCTGTGAATAATAATATTTGTATCAAGTAAAATTCTCATATAAAGTCTCTGATCCGTTTCATTAATTCATACATTACTTTCCTTTAAATTATCAAAGATGATACTAATTTAATAATAATGAGAATAAAAATTCCCCTACTCCACCAACTCCAATTTACTGGTCACTGTCTGGGACATGGATAGTGTCATCTCCTTCTGTCCCGAAACCTTCACTGTTCCATCTCCGCTTCCAGTTGAGGTTTGCAGTACAAGTACTCCCATCTTATAATCAAAATAAAGGATTTCTGTTCCTTCCATTTCTACGGTCGTATCAATGTTTGCACCTTCCTGAATGCCGCTACTTGTAACTGTACTGGTATATTCAGAGGTGATCTTGGCGCACTCATGTCCTTTGATAAGTTCATAGCCGGCAAGGGTATTTTCGCTTCGGGTCATTATGATTGTTTCCATACCAGAATCACTTGCATCAATAGTATCTGTGGTCGTCCATGTGTCACCGATAAGCAATGGTTGTTCCGGCAGGTCAGGGAAAAAGTGTTCGAATTCACTTTCCAAACTGTGTTCGCCTTCCTTACCAATAGTATAGGTCAGTTCGTCTGCGCCTATAAGCCCGATTTCTTCGCCGGAATTCGTCACTGTCATTTCAAAAGTTTTTCCGGGGATTTTGCTCAGATTGGGTGTGATATTCGTGCCCGGAGCAGTGACCTTCATTGATACATCATTGATCATCATCACTACCTGATATGCCTTTTCTGCAAAAGCGATCTGATAGAAAGTAACAACCATATCCTTCAACACTGTGGTTTTGAGTGGAATGCCCCTTATGCTCATTGTTTGATAAAAACCACTGGATACCTTATATGTGAATGTCTGTCCATCGGGCATGACATATTTTAGGACTGGTGCCTGGGGGGGAGGTGCCAACATTTTTGTCTTCACTGCACATCCCGAAAATATGATGATCAGTAAAAGTATTGTAACAACGGGTAATAATTTACTCTGTCTTTTCATCGGTTTATCCCTTGTGCTTTTTGCATACACGTCAGGAAGAAAATTTATAATTTTGTGTCAAGAAAAACTCGTGGAGCGCTCCGGCTTCATTACATTTCAGTCTTCTCCGCCGGCTGGCCGATACGACGAGACAGGTTAGAGGGGAAAATTTCCGCATATTATCAGAAATTATTAGTAAATTTTTCATGGTTATTATCTTTTTCCTTTACATTTTGGAGATGCATTTTTTTTTTACCAACTCATATACTTGAATAATTCATACTTCTGGAGAAAATATGAAAATATCTGAGAAAATAGAGAATTTAAAGCAAAAAAAATCTAAGATCAAAGAGATGGGCGGTAAAGCTCGCATAGAGAAGCAGCACAAAAAAAATAAGCTTACTGCCCGTGAACGAATTGACCTTTTCTTTGATGAGGGTACGTTCCGCGAAATATACATGATGGTAAAACACCGGTCCACGAATTTCAATATGCCCACCACAGAAATTCCATCTGATGGAGTTATCACAGGTCATGGGCTGGTAAATGGTCGTCCTGTTTATACCTATGCTCAGGATTTTACATGCCGCGGTGGTTCTCTCGGAGAAAAACACGCCGAGAAAATCGTAAAGTTAATGGACCTTGCCATGAAAGCAGGTGTACCGATCATTGGAATGAACGATTCCGGTGGTGCTCGCGTGGAGGAAGGTATCGATTCATTAAAAGGATATGGAGACATTTTCTTCCGTAATTCCAGGGCTTCCGGTGTAATACCGCAGATATCTTTAATTATGGGACCAACAGCCGGCGGAGCAGTTTATTCTCCGGCAATGAAAGATTTTGTGTTTATGGTGAAAAATAGCGGTTATATGTTCATTACCGGACCAAGCGTTATCAAATCTGTTACAGGAGAGGAAACCACTTTTGAAGAACTGGGCGGTGCAATAACCAATAATACCAAAAGCGGAAATGCCCACTTTGCCTGTGAAAGTGACGAAGATGCTATCGAACAAGTAAAAATACTGCTTAGTTATATTCCCGATAACAACATGGATGATCCACCAGTCATTCCTATGGGAGATGATCCCGGCAGATTGTGTCCAGAGCTGGATACGATCATTCCGGATAATCCGAAAGCCGGTTACGATATGAAAGATGTTATTCATTCTATTCTAGACCAGGGAGAGTTTTTCGAAATTCACGAATATTTTGCCGAGAACGCAGTTATAGGTCTTGGCCGGTTGAACAGTAAAACTGTTGGTATAATTGCCAACCAACCACTTGTCCTGGCAGGGTGTTTGGATATCAATGCTTCCGATAAAATTGCTCGTTTCATTCGTTTCTGTGATGCCTTCAATATTCCACTTATTACTTTTGTAGATGTACCCGGATATCTACCCGGCTGTGATCAGGAATGGAGCGGGATTATTCGTCATGGAGCTAAGATCCTTTGGAGCTATTCCGAAGCTACAGTTCCCAAGCTTACGGTTACCACCAGGAAAAGTTATGGTGGTGCCTATATTGCCATGAGTTCCCAACATCTCGGAGCAGATGCACTTTTTGCCTGGCCCTCTGCAGAAATTGCTGTGATGGGTGCACAAGGTGCGGTAAATATACTTGCAAGCTACAGGAAAGAGATAAAAGAAGCAAAAGACCCCGAAGCAAAAAGACAGGAAAAAATAAAAGAGTACGAAGAACTTTTTAACAATCCTTACACCGCAGCAGAACGCGGATACATAGACGCTGTAATTCAACCATGTAAAACCCGTGTTAGACTTATTGATGCGCTTGAGATACTTCATACAAAGAAAGAACATATTCCGCCTAAAAAACACGGAAATATTCCCTTATAGGAACTAATTGTGGAAAAGAATAAAAAACTGCAAGCTGCCATTGCCGGTATAATGCACTTCCTTAAGCAAGAAGAAGAAAATAACAACAAAAAGAAAACTAACCACTGGGTACTGTCTGGAAGAAAACTGATCATGCATAACCGTATGTTAGTTCAGAGAAGAGATTGTAGGCGTTGAAGCGTTAAAGTGTGAAAGCGTAAGGAAGAAAATGCATAAAGATTTGGATGTCTGGAAGCTGGGGATTGAACTTGTAGAGAAAATATATAAAATTACATCTCAATTTCCAACATTTGAACATTTTGGTTTGTCTTCTCAGATGCAGCGTGCTGCTGTTTCTGTTCCTTCTAATATTGCTGAAGGTGCTGCAAGAAATTCTGAAAAAGAATATTTTCACTTTCTTTATATTAGTCTGGCGTCGTTAGCAGAATTGGAAACTCAATTAATTATCTCACAAAAATTGAATTATATTAATGATAAATTTATTTTTGAAGAAGTTGAAAAACTTAGAAGAAAATTACTAAAATTTATTAAATATTTTAAAGAAAAAAAACAAGTAAGCGCTTTTCTCTTATGCGCTTTTGCATCATAATGGAGAAATAAATGAAATTTGATAAACATGGCATTTTGGAAATGTCGAAGATGAATTATGAGCCCGACCGCCCAAAAGCTGCAAATCCGATCAAGATACAGGACGTTAGTTTACGCGATGGACATCAGAGTATTTTTGCTACCCGCGGGAGAACAGAAGACATGCTGCCCGTAGCTGAAATGATGGATGAAATCGGATTCTATTCCATGGAAATATGGGGTGGAGCTACTTTTGATACAATGCACAGATTCTTGAATGAAGATCCATGGGAAAGAATAAGAGTACTTAAGAAATATATTAAGAAAACTCCTTTTTCGATGCTGCTCAGGGGTCAAAATCTTGTGGGCTACCGAAATTATGCAGATGATGTTGTAGAGGCATTTATACAGCGAGCATGCGATAACGGAATAGATATTTTCCGCGTGTTCGATGCTCTTAATGATTTCAGAAATTTTGAAACTGCCGTGAAGATAATTAAAAAGAACGGTAAGCATTTCCAGGGAACTATCTGCTATTCTCTTACAGAACCACGCATGGGTGGTGATATATATAATATGGATTATTACCTGGAAAAAGCAAAACAACTCGAGAAAATCGGCGCTGATACTATTTGCATTAAAGACATGGCGGGCTTGATCTCACCCTATGATGCATACAATCTAATCGGAGCTTTGAAAGCACAGACTAACATCCCAATTCATCTGCACACACACTTCACTTCCGGAATGGGTGACCTGGCAATTTTCAAGGCAATCGAAGCAGGTGTGGATATTGTTGATACTTGTATGGCTCCTTATGCATATCGAACTTCTCATCCTGCAGTAGAACCAATAGTTGTGTCTCTCTTGGGAACGAACAGGGATACTGATTTTGACATAAATAAATTGGCTGAGATCGATAAAGAAATGGAAAAGATCACTCCGAAATATAGACATCTCCTTGATGATACAAAAAATGCTATTATTGATATCAATGTTATTCTTCATCAAACTCCGGGTGGAATGCTTTCCAACCTTGTGAATCAATTACGTCAGATGGATGCTTTGGACAGGCTGGATGATGTGTTTGAAACTCTGCCAAAAGTGAGAAAACAACTGGGACAGGTTCCACTGGTTACTCCAACCAGTCAGATCATTGGAATTCAAACAGTGAATAATGTTCTCTTCGACAAAGAAGAAGGAGAATATTCACAGATCACCGAACAGGTAAAAGACCTCTGTTTTGGATTGTATGGAAAAACTACACATCCAATTGATAAAGAAGTTCAGAAAAAAGCCCTGAAAGATTATCCTCGTGGTGAAAAACCTATTACCACCCGTCCCGGAGATTTGCTGGAGCCGGAACTTCCTAAGGTGAAAGAAGATGTTAAGGGATTGGCAAAAGACCTTGATGATGAAATTATCTGCGCAATTTATCCTGTAACAGGTAAACGCTTTCTGAGATGGAAATATGATCTGGAAGAAGTTCCACATCATGTAAAACCTAAATCTATAGAAGAAGTAGAAAAAGAAAATGAAATATTCCGGAAAGCTCTCGCCGGTGAACTCACCACCAAAACCAACAAAGATAAACCTGCCAACCTGCGCTCATTCGATGTGTATGTTGATGGTGATTATTTTAATGTTGAGGTAGCCGATCCCAACGCACGTGGTGTTAGAATCAGTCCCGTAAAAAAGGAAAAGAAGAAAACTGTAGAAATAGATGAATCGGGCACTTTACAAGCTCCCATTCCCAGTATGGTCTTCGAGTATAAAAAGAAAGTGGGAGATAGGGTAAAAGCCGGAGAAACCGTGGTCGTGTTGGAAGCAATGAAAATGTTCAACAACCTGGCAGCGCCTTGCAACGGTGTGATCAAAGTTATTTGTTTTAAAGCCGGTGATTCAGTTAAAAAAGGTGAAATTTTGTGTTATATTGAACCGGAGAAAAAGTAGCCGGCATAATTTCCATAAGATTATAAAATTAACACACCCCCGATTCCAAGTTTAGCACCTCGATCCCAAGTTAACTTGGGATCGAGTAATATACTTCCTACTTTGCTTTTAGCCCTAAAAACTTCAGGCAGATTTAGCGTGACAATTGTCTAAGTGAGACGAAATATTTCGAAAGAGTTTTATTTTTTTCTTGCATTTTTTTTTCGATTATATAAAAAGGGAACGCAAAGGCGGTTTATATGTTAGAAAAAATTGGAATATTTTTATGCCTCATGCTTTTTTCAACCAACTTATGGGCAGAAACCCTCGAGCCCTCACTTGCAGGAACATGGTATCCCGGCTCAAAAAAAGAGCTGGAAAGCATGCTGTCCAAATTCTTCAATAATGTCGAATTGGGAAAAAATAAGGACATCGTTCCCCTAGGTATGATCTCTCCCCATGCGGGGCTTGTTTATTCCGGTCCCATTGCTGCCTATGGCTATTCACTACTGAAAAACGAAAATTTTGATACGATTATCATCATGGCGACCAGCCATCGCTACAATGCAGGGAAGGTGAGCATATACAACGGTGATAAAGTCAAATCCCCTCTCGGTACATCAAAAGTTGATAAGGAAATAGTACAGAAACTTATTGCAGCTAATCCCGATTTTGAGTCTATCCTACAGATTTTTACCGGTGGAGAAAACAGCTTTGAAACCCAGCTTCCATTTGTACAATACCAGCTACCGGATGCACAGATCGTTCCCATCATGACTGCGACAACAGATTATACACTCTTAAATGATCTTGCTGACCAGCTCATTTCAATACTTGAAAACACAGATAAAAAAATTGCTATTATTGCCAGTTCGGACATGGCACATTTCCACCCCTATAAAGAAACTGTAAGTATGGATCAGCACACTATTGATCTGGTGCTGAGCATGGATATTGATGAACTTAAAAAGGAAATGCAAAGGGGAAAATGCGAACTCTGCGGTTTTCATTCTGTTTATCCCTTTATGAAGGTTATGAAGCATTTTGGCGCAGACAAACCCGTGATGCTGGCGTATATGAATTCTGCTGATATTACAGGTGATAAGTATTCTTCACATATTGTTGGTTATTCCTCGATCGTGTTCCCGGAGTCGGAATCCGGAATGCGGAAAAAATCTACAGATTCAGAAAAAGTGTATTCAAAAGAAGAAAAAAAATATCTCCTCGACCTTGCTCGAAAAAGTATTACTTACTATCTAAAAAATGGAAAGAGATTTAAACCGGAAAAACCTGCTTACGAAAAACTTTATGAAGAACGAGCTGTTTTTGTGACCTTGAATGAACAGGGCAATCTTCGCGGATGTATCGGGCACATGCATGCCCAGATGCCGCTCTATAAAGCTATATCAGAAATGGCTGTTTCCGCTGCTTTTGAAGACCCTCGTTTCCCAAAAGTTAAAGAAAAAGATCTCAAAGATATTGATATTGAGATTTCGGTGCTAACACCTATGGAGCAGATCACGGACTGGAAGCAGATACGCATGGGAATCGACGGCGTGTGGATAAAAAAGGGCTGGCGAAGCGGTGTATTCCTTCCCCAAGTTGCCACGGATACCGGCTGGGACAGAGTAACTTTTCTGGAAAATTTATGTGCCCACAAAGCAGGTTTGCCAAAAGATGCCTACAAAGACCCGAGCACAGAGATCTACATTTACCAGGTCGAAAAATTCAGCGAGGACGAACTCGATTAATCTTTGAAAAATTCCTCGTAAAGTTGCAGAGCATGTCTTAAGTTGAGAACATTCGATATGTCATGGACCATTCCATGACACACATATAGTCAGGGATTGGTCCCTGACTGCTCAGATAATCGAATTACTTATCACAAGCTCTTCGACCAGTTTTCACCAGACAAATCTGGATACACCTTGGCAGACTTGTGACAAGGTAATTCTATTGAAAATTACACATTTTATTTGGAGCTTAACTTTGCGTCTTTGTGCCTTAGCGTCTTTGCGTGAATTCTTTTTAGGGCTTGGTTAGTGGTTATGTGCATAATAAAAGTGAGCAGTTTTAAGATTATTAAATTCATTTAAATATTTCGATAAAGAACTATGAACTCTTCAATAATTTGCAAGCTATATGTAAATTTTTTAATGATGATAAAGTGACCCTATATCCCAT
>JAUWMT010000029.1 GCA_030613025.1 Candidatus Cloacimonadota bacterium | reverse complement strand
TATTTTTTTTCTTTTATCTTTTCTCTCTTCGTTTTTCTCTATTCTGTTTTCGCTATTATCTTTTATCTTTTCTCTTTTCTCTCTTCCCTCTTCGCTCTTCACTTTTCTCTTTTCTCTTTTCTCTCTTCGCTTTTCTCTCTTCCCTCTTCGCTCTACGATTCATTATCTGTAATAAGTTCCCTTTTGATTAGTCAGAGCCCTCAGAAAATTATTCTTCTCCCTCGTGCTGTTCAATTCGATAACTTGTTTCTTTGAATTTCTTATTAAATGTGAGTATGTGCTCTTATATTTCCAATGAGTATGCAAGATCCAGTATAGGATGGAGTTTTTCGTGAAAAAGGTCTGCCGGAAACTTTCAACATTATCACCGAATAATCGCTCTTTAGTTACAATTCTTTTTATTGAACGGGCGAGTGCCTGCAGAAAAACCACATCAAATGAATAGTTCAGCCAGATTATTGTATCAGCATTTTCCCAAATAAGGTCACGCACAATACTGAAATTCCCATCAATAACCCATCGCTTATATTGAACTGCTTTCTTCACTTTCTCTCTGAACAATTTTCTCTCAAGATGCTGCCAGTCCGGCTGCCAGTACAGATGATCAAGCTCGAAATGGGGAATATGAAGGATTTTTGAAATCTTACAAGCAAGCGTTGTTTTATCTGAACAACTTGTGCCGATGATAGCAATTCGGTTCATTGTAAGTTTTTTTGTCAGAATTATTTGTTATTATGTAGTATGTTGATTAATATACGTTCTTTTGCTGAATAACATCGGTAACAGTACGCAGCATGATCTTAAGGTCAAAGATCAGTGACCAGTTCTCAATGTAGTAAAGATCGTAAGCGAGTTTTTCAAGTGGCTCAGTCGTCAGCTCTGCTCTTCCATTGATCTGAGCCCATCCAGTCATTCCACCTCGCATAAGAAGTCTGTCATCCCAATTTTGTATCTCTTTAGAAAATTTATCATGAAAGTATGGGCGCTCCGGACGAGGTCCGACCAGTGACATTTCACCCAGGAACACATTAAAGAATTGAGGTAGCTCGTCGAGTGATGTTTTACGAAGGAAATTGCCAATTTTAGTAGTTCTGTCTTGCTGATCGGAAGTGGAATAAGTAGGACCGGTCTCATCTTCAGCATCCACATACATTGATCTGAATTTAAGGAACCAGAATTCTCTGCCGTGCAGAGTGACTCTTTTTTGTTTATGGAGGATAGTTCCTTTGGAGCTGAATTTCACAAGAAGTGCAAGTACAAGCATTACAGGAGAGGTGAGAATGATCAGTGGAATAGCGAGAAGAAGGTCGAAGATACGTTTTACAAAGCTTCGCCATTTACTGAAAGTGATGTAGGTTACGCCGATCAGGGGTATTCCGTCCATGTCATCGAAATCTGTTGAGCCAGTTTTAAATTGGTAACGAGTGGGTGTGAATCTCAGGAAAATGTCATTGTCTTTACAGTAAATAATGATATTGTTGAGCAACTTCTGACTGATGTCATCAACAGCAATAAAGAGTGCTTCTGCACTGGTCGATTCAATGATCTTCTTATAATCTTTAACAATTCCCAGATTGATATAGTGATCTTTTAGATGATAACGAAGTTTATCTGGAGTAACGTTCGAGATGTTTCCCGCATAATTGAACCCAAGATCAGGATAAAGGAACATTTTCTCCACGAGCTCCTGTCCCATTGAACTCACACCGATAATAACAGCTTTCTTATTACCGATATTATGACGCAGCACAAACTTTTTCAGTTTATTGATAATCCAGTGAGAAATGACCAATATTACAAATGATACGGGCAGCGAGTAGATTATCACGTAACGGGATTGAGGTAAACCCTGATAAGCGTAAGTGAATGCAAGTGTGAGTAGAGTCGCAAATATCGCACCTTTACCAATGGCTGTTAACTCGTTCATCCCCTTAAGAGGTCCGCCGTATTCTTTGTATAAACCGGAAATAATAAACGAAAAAATCCAGATAAATACGATCAGCCAGAATATCTTAAGATACATATCAATGTACACATCCGGGTACGCTTCCACATCACTGAGATGCAGCATCCAGCGGAATTTCATCTTATAAGCGAGCGTGAAACTCAAAGCAACTACAAAAATATCATTCGTAATTTTGAGTGCAGTAAAAAAGATATTAATTTTTTTCTTCGTCATGGGCATTGCTTAAGTGGATATTTTTATAAATATTTCCATGAAATAAAAAAGGATAATGCACATTCCTTTGTCAAATTTCTTAAGAATAAGTCAATTTGCTGATAGAAAAAATTGACGTGTTGAACCCGTTGAAATTTTTCGTAATTGAAAAAAAATTAGAAATATAAGAAAGAGTGATTGCTATGAACAACAAAAATTTCGAAGTCGTGGATAAAAAAGTTTTGGAGAATATCGTTCAGCGGTGCAGGGAAAGGAATATCATAATTCCGACCTATGAAGAGATGATCAATCCTGAAAAAGTACCCGAGAAAATCAGGAAGGAACTTTTAAACATAGGATTATGGGATCTGCACCCAAGAAATCTTTATAGAATTACCTGGAAGAATGAGCCAAAAGAAAAAGGGGGCGGTTATGGTGGTGTGAATTATATGGAAGTACCATCCGAACTTACCGGCGTTAAAGCACGAATTTTTATCCTGCTGGGGAAATATTTTCCAACCGGTTCACATAAAGTTGGGGCGACCTTCGGACCTCTTGTCGAAAAACTGATTCGAGGTGCTTTTGACCCGACTAAGCAGAAAGCACTTTGGCCCTCAACTGGAAATTATTGCAGAGGTGGTGCGTATGATTCATATTTACTTGCGTGTCCCTCTATCGCAGTTTTGCCCGAAGGTATGTCCCGAGAGCGTTTTGAATGGCTCGAAAAAGTCGGCGCGGAGATATATCCAACACCCGGCTGCGAAAGCAATGTAAAAGAAGTATATGACAAAACAAAAGAGCTCAAAGAAGCCCGGGGCGACGAGATCGTTGTGCTCAACCAGTTCAGCGAATTTGGCAATGCTATCTGGCATTATGCGGTGACCGGTCATGCAATGGAAGAAGTCTTTGAACATAATAAATTTGAAGGACAGCGAATGAGCGGATTATTCCTTACTCAAGGTTCTGCAGGAACACTTGGCTGCGCTGAATATCTTAGAGAAATGTATCCGACAATAAAAGTCTGTGCAGGTGAAGCTCTACAGTGTCCCACTCTTCTGTTCAATGGTTATGGCGGTCATCGTATTGAAGGTATTGGCGACAAGCATGTGCCCTGGATACATAACATGAAAAATATGGATATGGTAGCAGATATTGATGATGACGCATGTATGAATCTGCTTAGGTTATTCAATGAACCTGCTGGAAAGGAATATTTGATCGCTCAAGGAATTGATAAGAAATTTGTTGATGAACTTCACTTGCTTGGCATCTCATCCATTGCAAATCTTCTTGGTACTATTAAGATGGCAAAATACTATGAGATGGACGAAAATGATGTGCTCTTAACAGTAGCAACCGACTCGATGGAGCTATATCAATCCAGAATGAAAGAGCTGCGTGAACAATTTGGGGAATATACTCCTTACAATGCTGTTGGTGATTTTGAGCGCTATCTCATGGGCGTGACGATCGATTATATGCTTGAGCTTTCCTATTGGGATAAGAAGCGTATGCATAATCTGAAGTATTTCACATGGATCGAGCAACAGGGAAAGACAGTCGAGGAGCTCAATGCTCAATGGTATGATGAAAATTATTGGAAAGAAAAAATGCATTCTTATGAGCAGTGGGATGATTCTATTAGAGAATTCAACGATAGAACAGGACTGTTGAAACAATATAAATAAAATGCCCCCAAAAATTATCAATGCAATTCTCTCCCGTGGAAACAGAGCTGTTCTTTGCAACATACTTTATGATTCTCAAATAGTGAATGTCATCGAGAAAGAAGAAGTTCCTGCTACTCCTGTTGAATTATCTGATTACATTCGTTCAAAAAGAAAGATTAAAAGAGACTCAACTCATTGCGTTGATGCGAATTACTGTGTTGTACTACCCGGAGCTATCGATCCGCATGTGCACTATGATGACCCGGGTTTTGAGTGGCGGGAGGATTTTTACACAGGCACATTAGCAGCAGCATTCGGCGGCGTTACCACAGTTGCAGATATGCCATGCACATCAATTCCACCTATAATAAATGCTGTGAATTTGCAGCATAAACTTAATGTTATCAGCAAAAAGGCAGTTGTTGATTTCACTTTGTGGGGAGGGGTTTCCGGAACAGAGTTTGAGGATAATTCAGTAAGAGATAATATGCATGAACTTAAAGAGCAGGGAGTTATCGGATTCAAAACTTATCTGATCTCAGGAATGGATGATTTTACTGCACTTGTCCCATCACAGCTTGAAGAAGTTGCGTTTATTGCAAAAGAGTTGGATCTGCCGGTTGCAGTTCATGCTGAGGATAAGGCATTTGTTGAGAGCAGGCGGGCACAATTTCAAAAAGAAAATAAAAATGAAATAACACATTATTGCCAGGCACGAGGTATCGAAGCAGAGGTTCTGGCAATCAAAACAGTGATTAGTATTGCTCAGAAAACCTGTGCACACTTCCATATTGTTCACCTGACCAGTAAAAGGGGATTGGAGTTGATCGAAAAAGCTCAAGCACAAGGAATTTATATCACGACCGAGACCTGCACTCATTTTCTTGCTTTTACACAAGATGATTTTGAGCAGCGGGGAAGCATCCTAAAGACAGCGCCACCTGTGAGATTTGCAGAAGATAAAGAAGCGCTTTGGGAAGGACTGAGAAGCGGCATTATCAGCTTTGTTGCCACTGACCATGCTGGTTGTGATTATCCAAAAGAAAAAAGCACGGGGAGTATCTGGACCGATTATGGCGGCATACCCGGAAGTGAGCTTATGGTTCCCTTTATTTTTTCCGAAGGATTCATGAAAAATCGGTTGAGTCTTCAGGAGATGCAGAAAATTCTCAGTGAAAATGCAGCCCAAAACTACAGATTGGATTCTCATAAAGGAAGCATTAACATTGGCAAAGATGCAGATTTCGTGTTAATCGATCCAATTGCAAAAACGCTCATGAAAAATGAGAATCTTCATTCTAAAGGAAAATATACTCCTTTCAATGGTCGGACTTTTCAAGACAAAATTATAAAGACCATCATCAGGGGAGAGGTCATTATAGAAGATGGTAAATTTTTAGGTAAAGCCGGGTACGGCACGTATCGTAAAAGCGAAGATCATACGTGATGATAAGAACAGTCAAGGGGGTTATAGACATTGCTTAGTTATAGAGAATTAAAAAAAATATCATTGCTTCAACAAAGAAAGCAGAGTAATTATTTTTCCCGTACCCATTCAATAAATTTGACACAAATTTGGATGGGAATCTAATTCAAAACGATTGTTGAGAAAATATTATGAATAATAACTTGTACATAAAAAATGCCTTTATCTGCCAATTTAAAAATGGGGCATTTGTTCCGTTATTTGGCGATATTATTATTGAGGATGAACTCATTCATGAGATCAAAGAAACATCTTACGCTAATTTTTTAAAGGGTCCGGTTAAACGAAAAGATTCTATAACCGACGACAAGGATTTGGGAGAGTACGACGCTCAGGGACGTATGGTTTTGCCCCCTTTAACCAATTTTCACGAACATATCTATTCCCGATTGAGCAAGGGATTGCCCGTAACGGGAAAGATGAGTAATTTCGTTGAAATTCTTGAGAATCTCTGGTGGAAGTTTGATATAGCTCTGAATGAAAAGGCAATTGAAGTAAGCGCTGAACTCGCAGCGATCGAGGCAATAAAAAACGGTGTGCTCACCCTGTTCGACCATCACTCATCTCCGGATTTCCCTGAAGATAGTGAAAACATTATTAAGAAAGTGTTAAAAGCTCGAGAGATAAATGCTGTTCTTTCCTACGAAGTGTCAGATCGGAATGGCAAAGAAAACACGAAGAGTGCAGTTAGGGAAAATCTGACTTTCATTAAATATCGTACCACCGCAGATTTCAAGGGACAGTTTGGTCTGCACGCACTTTTTACCTTATCGGATGAAACGCTGGACTTTATACGAGAGAAGACAAAGGATCTGGGGTGTGGATATCATATCCATGCAGCCGAAGATGCCTTTGATGTCCGCTATTCTGAAGAAAAATACGGATTGTCGATTTGCGAAAGATTGGAGAAATTCAATTTGTTGAACGATCTCACTTTTCTTGCTCATGGGAATCACCTGGTGGACAAGGATTTCGAGATTATTTCAAAGCACAATGCATCGCTTATTCATAATCCAGATTCAAACTTCAATAATGCAGTTGGTACGCTTAATCTCGCAAAAGTACCCGAAGAAATTCCTTTATTACTTGGCACAGATGGCATGCATTGTAATATGCTCAAAACGATCAAAATGGCATTTCTCACTTGTCGCCATCTTAATCAGAGTTCAGAGATCGGATTTGATATTGTGGCGCGTATTTTGAAGAACAGCTTTGATATCCATGACCGATTTTTTGGAAATACCCCGATGCTTCAAAAGGGTGATTCTGCTGATCTCATTGTGCTTGATTATTGTCCGTACACACCAATGGATGTGGATAATTTCCTTGGTCATTTTATCTATGGAGCGTGTGAAACGGCTGTTCGAACAGTCTGTAAAAAAGGACATTATCTGATGAAAGATTTTATCATTGATCCTGAAGAAGAAGTTTATAAAAAAGCTTATGAAGTCGCCGAAATAGTTCGTGAGAAATTTGAATTCCTGCAAAAATGAAAAATAATATATTTAGTGTAGTAGGGAAGAATTTGCCGAGAACTGATGCCTATGAAAAAGTTACCGGCAGAGCACAATACGCTGCCGATATCTCCTTCCCGGGTATGTGTTTTGCTGCACAAAAAAAGACTACAGTTCCCCACGGCATAATCAAGAATATCGACATTTCTCAGGCAGAGAGAGTTACGGGAGTTGAGGTAATCATTACTCACAAGGATGTACCCGGAAACAATATCTCAGGTGTGATAAAGTATGACCAGCCGGTGTTTTCCTTCGATAAGATCTATTGCCCTGCGGATGTAGTATCGCTGGTGGTGGGAGAAGATAAGGAAGCCGTTCAGAAAGCGCTCACACTAATTAAGATCGAGGTTGAGGAGCTTCCTGTTTTATCAGATTATACACATGCTTTGGATAAGGATGCGCTGCTTATTCATCCTGAAAATAAATCGAATCTCATCAATCATTATCCCTTAAGAAAGGGCAATATTGAGAAGGGTTTTCAGGAATCCGATGTCATCATCGAGAGAACATACACCACACCTGCTATCGAGCATGCTTACATAGAGCCGGAATGCATTACTGCGGTGCCTGATTTCAGGAAAGATGTTTATAAAATTTATGGTTCGGTACAAAATCCATTTACCTGCAGGAGAATTGTCGCCCAAGTAATGAAGGTGCCTCTTGCGAATATTCATATTATACAAAATGAACTGGGTGGCTCTTTCGGCGGCAAAGACGACACTATGGACATGCTAGCTGCCCGAGCTTGCGTTGCCTGTAAAAAAGTTGGCAAACCTGTTCGGATACATCTTTCGCGTGAAGAATCCATAATTGAAAGTTATAAACGTCATCCTTACACTATGAATTATAAAGTTGGCGTTTCAAATAAAGGCATCCTGAAAGCAATGAAGATAGATATACTCGCTGACGGTGGTGCCTATGCCTCGATGAGTCCATTTGTAACATGGCGTTCGGTTGTACAGGCAACAGGTCCTTACGAGGTGAAGAATGTCCATACCGATGTCCGGGCTGTTTATACAAACAATCCATACACAGGCGCAATGAGAGGTTTTGGTTCTCCGCAGATCATTTTTGCCCAGGAATCTCTGATGGATGAGTTGGCGGATGAGTTACATATGTCGCCGATTGAAATCCGAAGGATAAACGGCTATAAGCAGGATTCGGAAACTGCCAGCGGACAAATTTTGTCAAATCACGTTGTGAGCTTGAATCAAGTTATTGATAAGGCAACGAAAGAATCGGATTTTGAGAAAAAGTATGAGACATACAAAGCCAAATATTCAGTTGAGGGGAATTCCCATTCTATAAATCTCATATTGAATGACAATCAGTTTTCAGCGGGATCAAATATTAAAGAGGGAATCGGGCTTGCGTGTAGTTTCCGTGGGTGTTCACTTGGTGCGGAAGGTGTTGATGCCACTGGATCTCTTATTAGTATTCAGAAAGATGGAAGTGTATATCTCATATCAGGATTAGCTGAGAATGGTCAGGGCTTACGCATGACCTTTTCCATGATCGCTGCAGAAACTCTCGGCATTTCTCCTGATGATATCTACTATCTTGAACAGGATACGAGCAGGGTGGCTGATGGTGGTCCAACTGTCGCCTCACGATCAACCTTAGTGGGTGGAGAAGCAGTAAAAAATGCGGCTGAAATTGTTAAAAAAAGAATTGAAAAAATGCTGATAGATGAATGGGAGCTTAGTGAAAGGGCGACGTTCAAGTTTGCTGATCATTATATTGTACATGAAGGATCGGGAAAGAAAATTGCTGTTTCTGAAGCATGCGATAAAGCATATCTAAATGGCGTGAATCTCAGCGCCTATGGATGGTTCAAAGCACCTGAAGTTGACTGGGATGAAGAGATCGGTCAAGGTCCTGCCTATTTCACTTATGTGTATGGCTGCCAGATCGCAGAAGTGGAGGTGAACGCCGCATCCGGTAAAATATTGGTAAAAAGAGTTACGGCAGTTCATGATGCAGGACAAATAATCAACAGACTGGGCGCTCTTGGGCAGATATATGGAGGAGTTTCCATGGGCGCAGGATACGGAATCATGGAAGAAGTGATCGTTAAAAATGCAGAAATACAGAATATTAATTTCGATGAATATCTTATCCCGACCAGCGTTGATGTTGGAGAAATAAGGGCATTCTTTGTAGAAAATCCCGACAGATTTGGACCCTTCGGAGCAAAAAGTCTTGGTGAGCCCACACTTGAAATTACTGCTGCAGCGATCAATAATGCTGTCGCTAATGCGCTTGGCAAAAGATTCTACCATCTTCCCCTCGATCTTGAGCAGATTAAGACAGGGAAAACATTATACCAAATAAAAAAATGAAAAAACAATATTCTTTTCATAAATTTACCAAATTAAGACCAGCTCTTGAATTTATGAACAAAAATGGTGCGCAGAGTAAGATTATTGCCGGCGGTACTGATATGCTTGTAGATATACGTAAAGGAGCCAGCAAACTCGATCCAGTGAAGCATATTGTCGATATTCATGACATTCAGGAATTCAGAAATATCGAGATCAAAGGTAATGTTTGCAGGATCGGAGCATGCTGCACTTTCAAAGAGATCGGTATTAGTGAGGATGTAAGATCATATTTTCCAGTTTTGAAAATGGCAGTTGACCGGATCGGATCTCCACAGATAAGAAATGTAGCCACGATCGGTGGGAACATTTGTAATCTTGCTGCCTGCGCAGACAGCATCGCACCTCTTCTTGTGTATGATGTACAGGTCAGACTTTGCTCAGTTGGAGATGAAAGAATTGTACCTTTGGAAAATATTCTTATAAAACCATACAAAACGGACATTCATCCCGATGAAATTTTGGCTGAAATTCATCTTCCGCTACCCGTTAAAGACTGGAAATATTGCTTTTACAAACTAGGTCGAAGATCCGGAGTTTCAATAAGCAGATTGAGTTATGCTATCCTTCTTAAAACAAACAAAGATAAGATCGAGGATATCCGTTTTGCCTTTGGAGCATTATTCTCAGTTCCCCAAAGATTAAAAGATATTGAGAAGGAACTAAAGCAGCAATCAATATCTGCGGATCTATGGAAAGAAGTGAGCAGAAAGGTCGCCCAAAAAATCCTTGATGAAACCGGAGTCCGCTGGTCCACTTTCTACAAAATCCCCGCTCTGCAGCAGCTTTTCTACACAAGCTTAATGGATTTGACTTAATAAGTAAATTTTATTGTAAATAATTAAATAATCAGGAGAATTGATGAAAAGTACGAAAACGATCATGCAAAAATTTGGACTTGCTATTTTTATCGCTGGATTGCTCGTGGCATTCGGTTGCTCAGCCCAAACTAGTTCAATAATAGAAATGACCGGTGAGAATTTTGAGGAACTGATCAAGAACGAACTCCTTGTCGTAGTATTTATTCCTGCAGATTGCGATAGCTGTGATGAAGTGCTCACCGCTCTCGAGGGAATTCAGGATGAAATGCAGGATATCATAGTGGCGAAAATGGATGTTAAAAAGAATGAACAATTTTTAAATGAAATAAGATTTCGTGTGAAAGACGGAGTGCCAACCGTCGTAATGTTCAGTAACGGTGATGTTCAGGATTATTTCATGGGAGCAGAGAGCAAAGAGACAATTGTTGAAAAAATAAACAAAGTCAAAGCCAACCTGCATATCTGGGAAGATGTGGAAGCAGGAAGGGTCTCCTTCATGGATGCCTTTGATTTTACACTGAAAGATATCGATGGCAACGATGTTACTTTAAGTGAAGTGGACGGACTGATCATCCTGGATTTCTGGGCTACCTGGTGTCCTCCCTGTAAAGCTGAGATCCCATATCTTGTAGAATTCTATGACAATTATAAAAACAGAGGACTCACAGTTATTGGAGTGAGTTCAGAAGACGCTGAAACTCAAATTGGTTTTAAAGAAGATCTTGCAGCCGGGGGAACAAATATCACTTATCTCATCCTTGTGGATAGTGATAGAGAAGTTTCAACAATGTTCGGGATCAAAAGCATTCCAACCACTTTTTTTATATCTCCTGAAGGAAAACTGTTAAAGAAAGAGGTGGGTTTCTCTGAAGAATTCGTTCCCGATTTCCAAAAACTCATTGAAGATAATCTGCCAAAATAAACGCTATAAGAAACAAATATGAAAAAAAACATCCATCTACAATTGATGAACAAATTGGAACCACGAAAAACACGAAAGGTGCGAAAAATAATTTAACGGAAAAACTTAAATTATTCAGAGAGCAATGTTAAAGAATATTGAAAACGGATTCAGAATTCTTGGGAGTAATATCTCAAGAACATTTAGGCAAAAATGGATTTACTGACCAATAAAGAACGCAACGAACTTTTTCCGATCTTCAAAACTTGTACTTATTTAAATACTGCCTCCACAGGGGTCGTGCCCGAAACTGCTATTGCGGAGCAGAATCGATTCATGAATTTCTATCGTGGAGAAACCATACAATCCCAGCCGGAAACATTTGAGGTGATCGAGCAGATCAGAGAAAAATTGAGCATAATTTTGGGGGCACCTGCTGAGGATATTGCTCTTATCAATAATACTTCTTATGGTATTAACATGGTTGCCTGGGGTATCGATTTCCCAAAGGGCGATAAAATACTGATCCCATCAAATGAGTTCCCTGCAAATTTTTATCCGTGGAAAATCCATGAATCCCGTGGAGCAGAAATTATTATAAATGACACATCAGATGAAGTATATTTTGATCAAGTCGGTGCAAAGGTTATCGCTCCGTCATGGGTACGGTTTTATGACGGTTTTCGGTTTGATCTCAAGCACTGTGCAGAAATTGCACAAAAGAATAATGCTCTTCTCTGCGTTGACGGCATTCAGGGAGCAGGTGTTCTCTATCCTGAGCTTGAAAAATCGGGGGTAGATACATTTTCTGCCAGTGGACAGAAATGGTTGCTTTCACCCTATGGAACAGGTGCTCTTTACGTCAGAAAGGATGCTCCGATCCGATCTCTATTTCAGGGATGGTTGCAGAGATTCATGGAAACGAAGGACTTCTCAAATGTTCGAAGATATGATATTCCCGAACCGGATAATGCAACTCGCTTCGAGATCGGCAGCTTGACTTTTCAAGCGCTCTTTGCTATGAACAAATCACTGGAACTTATTAATGATCTGGGTATTCAAAATATTGAAAAACATGCATTGAAACTGGCAAACTATTTTGCTGATGAATGTAAAAGTTTGGGATATGAAGTTGTAAGTTCAGGCGGAAAGAGGAGGTCGGCAATTGTTTCCGTACATTTTCATAACAGCGAAAAAGTGTTTGAAACATTACTGGAGCAAAAAGTGTTATGCTCTCTGCGTGAAGGAAATATCCGATTTTCATTCCATCTCTACAATAATGAAGAAGATGTAGAAAAAACCTTGCATTATATTCGGGAAGTCACAGGTTCCTGAAAAAAAGTGTATTATGAGTAGTATTGACAGGGCAGATTTCACGAATTTTAAAACTGGAAGGAAAGATATACATTCGCGAACCGAATAAAAATCTCACGGCATGCACTATGAAGAAATTCGGGAATTATTCAAAGATGTTGACAGAAATTAAGTTGATTTTTCAATAAAACTAAATAAAGAATATACAGGAATTTATTCCTAATAAAATTATGGGAGAAACAATGAAAAAAAAATTCGCAATAGTGATAGTGATCGTACTTATCGCTCTGGCTTTTTCTTTTTGCTCGAGCAGTACTGAGCATAGTTCAAACCCTCCTCATGTTACGATTTCATCCCCAAATAATGGGCAAACGATCTCTAATCCAACTACGCTTATTCAAGCAGAGGTAACAGCTAAAGAAACTATATTATATGTGCAGTTTATTGTTGATAATGAGGTCGTGAATGCAGATAGTACGAGCCCCTATGAGTATGAATGGAACAATTTTTATTGGGCTGATGATCAATTGCATGAAATAAAAGTGACAGCATACAATAGTGAAGGAGTTCCAGGTTCGGACAGTATAAGCGTTAAGGTCTCTGAAGATGCTTCATCTAATCCAACCCTTTTAGAGCCGGCAGACAGCGCTAATGTAACAAATCCTATACTATTTAAATGGAGGAGTTTGCCGGAAGCAATTCTATATGAAGTTATCATAAAAAAGGACACTCTGACATTTCTGCATACACCTACTGATACAACTATCACAAAAGATTTTCCCACACTGACAGGTGAATTTACATGGAAGGTAAGAGCCCAAAATTTTTGGAGTTTTTATAGTAATTATAGTCAGGAATTTCATTTTACATTAACTGATTAAATCCGGATTAAAAAAATATGCCCACAGAGAAAAATTCTGATGTGAATCAGGTTGAAAAACATCATCGCTGGTTGACGCTCAACCGAATTGCTGCGCTGACGGATGGCATCTTTGCCATCGTTATGACTCTTTTGGTGCTAACCCTCGACCTGCCGGAAAAGGTCGAGTTAATGAACCATGCAGATATAAGAGAGTTTCTTAACTCCCAGTGGCATGTGCTCTTCATATATATGTTAAGCTTCCTGATCCTAGCTAAATTCTGGACAGCTCACCATTCACAATTCTCTCATTTAAAAGCTACAAATCCGACACATCTGTGGTTAAATATTTTATTTTTGATGTTTACTGCACTGCTTCCTTTTACATCAGATCTAGCTGGAGAACTACCGATTTATTGGCTTAGCCAAATTCCCTTTCACATCAATATGTTCCTTATCAGTATCACCTTCCTTATGAGTTGGCTGTATACATCAAAAGAGCGGCGTCTCCTAAAGGATGACGTGTCAGAAAGTTTAGTGAGATATACAACTCTCAAAGCATGGGTGACACCTATAGTTGCAATCTTTTGCATGGGTATGGCTTTTATCATCCCTGCTTATTCCTCAATCCCATATCTGTTTATTCCCATAATTCATAAATTTATCCGATTTCGATTTAAGAACAGATCATGAAATAAAAAATCCCGGAGGTGCGGCTGATGAAACCGCAATTATTTGCGCTTGTGACCGCTATTGCATGGGGAGTGGGCGGATACTTTGAGAAAAAGGGACTTCACCTGGGAAATCTCGCACCGCAAATGGGGATTACTATTCGCACATTCGTTGCCCTCATAATACTTGGTATCGTGAGTATTCCTTATTGGAAGACCGTTCCGCAAGCCGGAACAAAAGCACTTGCATATATGATAGTTGGTGGGGGAATCGTTGCCGGATCAGTCGGAATGCTCTGCTTTTATCACGCACTCAAAGGCGGAAATCTCGAGCAAGTTATGCCGATTGCATTTACGTCTCCATTATTTGGTGCATTGATGGGTATCATTTTTGCAGGTGAACCATTGACTATAAAAACAGGAGTTGGTATCCTCCTTACTATCAGCGGTATCGTAGTGTTGACGATCTAAACGAATATTATGAACCACACGTCTTCTCCACCCGCTAGCGGATACGCCGTTGCAGGCGAAATACACCCTGATACAGTCGTTCCTCCTTACAGGGCAGGCGAAAGACACGAAAAAATTATTTTCAAAGAAAAAAGTTACGTGCTTCAGGGAGCAATTTTTGAAGTATATAGAAAAATGGGTTCAGACTTTTAATAGTATTATATTATGAATCTCGAAATACAAAAATTTAAAATGAAGCTTTATGAAATAATTTTCTTAAAGTCCATTTTCGTGTTTTTTCGTAATTTTCGTGGTTGATTGCTTTTTAAAGTGAACTCAAATATGGATAAGAAGAGACTCAAAAAATTCATTACTTATATTCTCATAATAACAATATTTTTTGTCGTATTATCGGTAATTTTTTCGTTTCATGCGATCTATACCGGTGTGAAAAATGTGTGTGTTGAAGCAAAGCAGGAGTTCGGACAAGATTGTGTACAGTCTCTGATCCTGTTCATACGATCAGATGGCCATTCGCAGAAGCAGAAGACACATGCAGTATGGGCTTTAGGTCAACTTGCGGATAAAGAAGCGATAGCTTTTTTGGAAGACTTACAGAAAGAATACACCTGCGAAGATGATCCGAAAAAATCAAAGATATGTTATGAGATTTACAAAGCGATCAAATGGTGTACTCATGGCAATGCCACTAATTGGATGTACAAAAATAAAGAGAAATGGTAGAAGTAACAAGTATTAAGAATGTAATGAAAGCGTTATTTATTTGTATTTTGTTTTTATGTTCATCTTCACTAAAAGCCCATGCCTGCACAGTTTTTCAGGTTACTGATGAAGCCGGAAATGTGCGCTGCGGGAGAAATTTTGATTGGAATAAGGATGGCGGTACTATCTGGTTCATTCCTGCACAAGCTGAGGATCATGGATTTCTTATCATTGAGCAGGAAGGTTTTGACTATCCCTATGAAGGCATGAACGATCAAGGGCTATTCATTGCAATTGCAGCAGTTCCCAAAACGAAAACCCCTTTTTCTATTCTGAAGCAGATCCGAATAAGCTGCGAAATGGTAACAATAGTATTGCAGAGAGCCGGTACTGTCGAGCAGGCAATCCCGCTTTTTCATAAATATTCCATAATATTCGGCACTCATCTTGGATATCCACTCATTCATTATATGATAGTTGATAAGGAATGTAATTCTGCGATTGTGGAGTTTGTAGATAAAAAGATGGTGGTAACCAGGAATGAAAAAAAATATCAAGTCATGACAAATCACTATGTTAGCGAAACTGAAACGCTTTTACAAACTTCAAATTCAGGGAAAAGATATGCAATAATTGACGAAACTTGTGCAAAGGAGAAGCCATCTCAGGAATTAGTCTGGAAATTATTAGAGGAAGTGTCACAAAAAAGTACGATATGGTCAAATGTTTATGATCTTAATGATCAATACACCTATATTTCTTATAAGGATGAGCAGCCGGTTGTCTTTAGTTTGAAAGACCAGCTCTATAAGGGCGCTCATGGGTATTCTCTTTCGAATTTGGATGCTGCAAAATCAATTAATTATCTTCCCAAAACACAAAATTTTCTGTTCCGTCCCGAAGCTGGCTTCGGGCTCACTGGCAACGCTGGAATATATCATGCTGGATTTCGTCTATTGCTGAATTCCGGCAAGAATCAAAGGTATGGATTGGATGTAACCTATTTTAAAAGTAAGGATGATGAGTTCGTCTCAGCCGGCATAGTCCTGGAGCAGATTTTATTTGGATGGCTCAATTCATCAATCGGCACGATCGGGTATTTCGATTATGGCAAAGATAATGATAAGCTTTTCGGAATTACTTCCAATCTTGGGTGGGAGCCGGATAATCATATTCCCATCAAGCCATTTGTAACATGGAGAAATGACATCATTTTTGGTTCAAAGATAGAAAATGTAAATTCTATCAGTATTGGTTTTGATTTCGTGTTTTAATATAATATTCCGTAGGGGCTGAACATCTTCAGCCCTTTTTTTATAACTTGAAATAGAAATTAAATCCCTCTTACTTTATTTGACATCTTTTTTATAAAAGAAAATATTTTCTCCATCAAATATCAAGGAGTATCACGTGAAAAAAATTATCTTACTTATCATTATCAGTTCGCTATTGTTTATAACATGTTCCGAGAAATCAACAAAACCATCGGACGAGGATATTGCACAATCGCTGGAACTCATTCGGGATTCTCTCGAAACAGAACTTGGACATATAGTCCAGAGCATCAGTGTGTATATCCAAACTTCAGATGATGTCTATTTTGCTACTACGACGCTACATGAAAGAGATGAGATAACGTCGGAAACTTATTTTCGTTTTGCAAGCAATACAAAAAATTTTACTGCCACTGCCATTTTGAATATGTATGAGGATGGCTGGCTTGACATATATGATACGATCACGGATACGATTCCCGGAACTAACTTACCTTATGTACCCACAATTCCGGCTTGGGATATTCCATATAAAAACGAAATAACGATTGAACAGCTTCTCCAGCATAGTGCAGGGGTATATGATGTAGATAATGATATTGTACCTAATTGTGGAGGATATTCTTATGTGCATTTTATATTTAGCGCTGATCCAACCCACCAGTTCACTGCTGAAGAGTTGGTTAATCAGGTTACAATAAACGATCTGTTCTATTTTACCCCGGGGACGGATCATCATTACAGCAATACCGGCTATACAATTTTGAGTGAGATCATTGCACGGACTTATTCTGCTCATACTAAAAATGAGAAGACATATGCGGATTATCTTTATGATTATGTTACAGGTCCAACAACGGTTGTACCTGTAGATGTCCACTTCCCGTACCTGGCAACCGATGTAGCTCTTCCCGATCCCCATGTGTGTGGCTTGTTATACGAACCGAATGGAGAAATAATCTTATTTGATGAAACAAATATAAGTTCTCATGTAGCAGAAGGAAACGGCTATAGTAATTTTATAGAACTCAACACCTATATCAGAACCTTGATGAAAGGACAGAATGTGCTTGAGCCGGCAACAGTAACATTGATGCAGACAGATGTTTCACCGGGTAATCCTGGATATGGTTTGGGATGCACACATACCACGAATATCGGTTATGGTCACAATGGATGTATTCGAGGTTACTTCACCATAATGTCTTATGACCCCGATAATGACCTTTCTATGATCGTGTTGGTGCCCACCGTCGATATGACCACCGAAGCAAATTTTTACACAAGTTTTCTGGGTATGTATGATGCTGCCTGGAAAGCGCGCGAAGTGCTTGGCTATCCGGGAAAACCGTAAATCAGAATTCTGATAAAGCATTACATAAATTGCTAATTCTTTTTAGTAGAACTTCGAAAGCGAGGATTGATGAAAAAGATAATAATTCTAATAATACTAATAAGTACTGCAATACTAAGTAAGGCACAAGCCGATTCACTTTTTTCAAGTAGGTCGATTTCGGGTGTTTTTGGCGGACCCCTCGTAAAATACACAAAGATCAATAATAAAGATGCGTTGATCCTGGGTGCTCGAGGTGGGTGGGCATTCAATAGCATATTCACTATCGGTATAGGAGCATACGGACTGGCAAATGATATTCCCATTAATACTGCTCAATCCGACACCAATTTTATAAATCTTGGTTATGGCGGAATTATTGTTGAGTTTGTAGGTATGTCCGATAATGTCATGCATTGGCAGGTTGGTGGACTGATCGGAACTGGATCAGTAAGTACCCGAAATGGCAATGATACAGGCAAGAATGATATCATATTTGTTCTTGAACCAGGTGCTGATGCCGTGCTGAATATTACATCAAGTATAAGACTAGCTGCCGGAATAAGCTACCGATTTGTATCAGGAGTTGATTCTGATAATTTTAGCGGTTTTCTAAATAATAGCGATCTTTCTAATTTTTCAGCGAGTCTCACCTTGCTTTTCGGGAGTTTTTAAAAGAGTAATATAATAAGACAAAAGCCCACAAATGAATATGGGCTTTTTATGTAGTATGAGTGTGTAAGAAAAATTACTTCTTTACGTCCCGTGACTTTGCGTAATCCTTTTGCAGTTTTTCAACCAATTTATTCGCAGAATACTCAGCCATGTGCACAAATCCATTTTTCATCTGATCCGGTGTTAATTGCGAGAGCTGTACTGCAGTGAGTACATTCCCTACAGCAGTACTTCCAGTGAGAAAGAAGGATGAAGACACCGGTCGTGATTCCGAAACATCGGTTTTCCAGATCAATGCTGAGGTGTGATTATCATAAATTTTAAGAGTAACATCCATATTGAAATTAACCGATGATGCCCATGAATTCGCGCCTATGCCGTAGCTGTTGATCGTGATACTGAAAAGAAAATCCGCTGATCGCGTATCTTTGATGGGGTTGAAATGAAGAATGTTTGAACACTGCTGAAGTGTCTGAGTTTTAATGATCTCAGCAACATTCACATCCTTCATAGCGCTATCAAGTTTTGCCTGGGTTTTACCGGCTTCAATACTATTTATGACAGTTGATCCAATATTAACGAGAGTGTCGAAGAGGTTTTCAGAGCTCGATTTGCCGGAACCTGATGAAATCGTAAAATAGCTGTTTGTCGTTACATTGCCCCAGGGGGTTGACGTAACAGTCGCTGCTACTGTCTTGTCATTGAAGGTATAGGGAATGAGTTTTTTGTATGCAGTGCTGCATGCGAAGAGACTAAAAAGAACAAGAACTGCGATAACAAGTCGAACTGATTTTTTTACATTTTTATTCATGTATTGCTCCTATCTTTTTTTTAATGAATTCATTGGAAATATAAACATTATAATGTCAATTTATTTAGCGTATTTATATTAATTTCTAAATCCAAATTACTAATTACAAATAAAATGTTAAAACCTAAATGCCAAAGCAATTATTTATTCCTTGATTTAATTATAATTGTTGGGGATCCAAATATAAAAAGTCTGTAAAATTGAAAATCCAAAAAAAGAGCGGTCATTCCCGAGCCCCATCGGGAATCCAGTATTATAATAATAGCACACGGATTTTCACGGATGAACGCAGATTAAGAATTAAAACTAATTTTCTAATTTTCAATTTCCATTTATTCTATTTCCAACCATTGCGAAAGTTTAACAACCATTCGCAAGGTTTAAATTTCTTTTTCGCGTTTTTCGCCTGCCTCGGCATCCTGTCTGGGCGTAGTGTAACTGAGAGGGAAGCGTAGCGAAGAATGAAGTGTAACGAAGACGTGTGGTTGATTGCCTTTTAAAGTGGACTTATAATATCTAATGCGAAACCTGAATTAAGTATTTCTTGAGTCTGCCAGTTCGAGGACTTTTTGAACCAGTTTCTCGATGCCGAGTGAAATGTAAGAAATGCTCGGACCAAGCATATAAGCAGGGGTAGTAACTATTTTTAGAGTATCATCAACAACAATTTCATCAACCGGGCAGTCAACATGCTGGGCGCCAAAGGATTCGATCGTGCGAGTAGTTCCTTTATCAAAACCCACAGTAAGTTTAGGATGCTCAGAGGCGAACACCTTTGCTGCGATCATCGGGGCAATGCATATAAAACCAAGCGGTTTTTTCTGAGCGTGCATTTCTTTTAAAAGCTTTTCAAGGTGGGAATTGACTGTCATGTTTTTTCCTTTGATTGCGAAATCACAAAGGTTTTTCATAGCGCCAAATCCGCCGGGTATGATAAGTCCATCCAGTTCACTTGCAGATACATTCTTGATGTCCCGAATATCTCCACGGGCAATTCTTGCAGATTCGACAAGGATATTTCTTTTTTCACCAGGAATCGGTTTGTTTGTCAGATGGTTCACAACATCCATTTGTTTGGTGTCGGGCGCCATCATCACAATGCCTGCGTGTGCTCTGTCCAGATGAAGAAGCGTAATGACCGCTTCATGTATTTCTGATCCGTCTTTCCAACCGGAGCCGGACAGAACCACTCCGATATTCAAATTGCTAGCATTTTGCATTATTCCTCCAAGTATATCTAACTTTTGTTAACCATTGGAGCACGCCACATCTCAGTGTGGGAGCTCTTGTTAAAAGCAGATTCAAAACTGACCTACATCAATCAAAAAGATATTTCCATTTTCTTTTGAATATTGAATTAATTCATCGCTAAATCCTGATTTTGAGAATAAAGAAAAATATTCTTTTCGATTTGTTGAACCCCATTTTACACTTCTGCTTTTCATCTGTAAATCAGTTAAAATATTCATTCCAATATGTTTCTGAGACCATTTACACTCACCAAATACAATTTCATCATCACCAATCCCTACAACATCAATTTCGTTATCTTTATCCCACCATCTTCCACATTTCTTCATCATGAAGGGGAATTTTAATTTATACATTATTCGCCTTGATAAAGTTTCAAACACATTAGCAACAAAATGATCAAAGTCATTTTGAATTTTTTCTTCAACTGAAGTAATATCATCCATCTCAAGATAACTTTGATAAGGGAAAACATATTTAAACCAAAATCTTATAAAATTATCTTTTATAAAATACAAACCTTTTTTACTTTTTAATGGATTTGATTCTGTTACCGGAACTTGTTTCTCTAAGATATCCAGATCGAGTAATTTTTTTAGAAATGCAGTAATACTACTTGCCTGAACGCCTAATCTGCTGGTGATATTATTTAACTTATAATTTCCTGCTGCAATAACGGAAAGAATTGAAAAATATGTAGATACATCGCTTATTTCTTCATGCAATAAGAATCGGGGTTCATAATAAAGAAATTTATTTTTATCTAGAATTTCTGTTTTAATTGATTCAAATAATCTTTTTCTCTTTTTAAACAATTCGATATATTTTGGAATTCCACCTGTCACACTATAGTATTGTATTAATTCTTCATTATCCATGCCTTTATAAAATTTATGATAATGTGAGAAATCAATTTCCTGAAGTTTGATCTGAGCAGTTCTTCTTCCATAAAGAGGACTGCTATATGCCAGAGTTTCACTATACATCATACTTATTAATGAACCACAGAGAATTATCATTATGTTCTTATTCTTAAGCTGAGTATCAAAAATTCTCTGGAAGATCGAGGAAAAATTTTTATTTGATTTTACTAATGATTGGAACTCATCAATTGCTAACACAAATCTTTCATTATCATTTAGCTTTTGACTCAAATATTTAAATATTAGATCCCATGAATCAATTTTTACTTCTCTGAAAAGGTCATCTTCGAATAGATCTGATAACTGGTCTTGAAATCTCTTGATCTGTCCTGCTTCATTTTGAGTATCAGCAAAGAAGTATAAGGATTTTTTCCCTTTCAGGAAACGATTTATTAATGTTGTCTTCCCGATTCTTCGTCTTCCAAATAATACAACAAAAGATGACGTTTCACGGCTGTATTCGCTTTCCAGAAGTTCCAATTCTTTTTCTCTGTTAATGAACTCCATCAATAACCCCTTTTAATAATATGAATTATAATAATACAAATTATTATTATCGGATTTATGTGTCAACTTTATCTGCATCCATTTGAAGTTTCACAGGTTTTGTTTTTTTATCATAAATCGTTAATTTACCTGAATAGCAAATATATTCGTTTGTTCTAGTAAATTTACTGAATATATTTTCTATTAAGAATGAGGGTATTTTTGAGAGGTCACTATCCAATCCAAAACAAAGTAGAGAATTATTCTTTAAACATATCTTTCTATATTTCTCTATAAATTTCATATAAGTAATCCCTTGCTAATACAAATACTAATCAAATAGCTTAAAAGATTTAAGCATCTTTCTATAAGTATCCAAATCTTTATTAAATTGTTCTTTGCTACCTGACATATAATGAATTTTATATAATCTCCCTCTATGAATAAAATCTACTCCTCCATCAGCCCAACCAACTCCTTTCCGAACTATCCTTTCTGCCCCCCCTATCTCCATCATCCTCACACCTTTTAATCTTTCTTGTTTAATCTTTGATGAGATATGTCCATTTCTTATCATTTCCTCAATTGAGGAAAAGTGATAATCATCAAGAATTACTATGTTAAAAAAACTGCCATTTTCAGTAATTGGTCCCCCACCAGCAACTATTACTTTCTCTTCCATGTTCTCAATGTATAAATTCTCTAGACATTTTTTTTTAGACCTGCAACTACTTGTATAGTCTTTTAAATACCAACTTGATGGATACTGGATCTCGTATCTTAGTTCTAAATTTTGATAAGTTTTCCAATTTGTATCATTCTTTTTTTTACATGAGGCCAAGGATAAAATAGTGATTATTCCAATAACTAAAATAATTATAAAGATAAATTTACTAATATAATACTTTATTTTTAACATATTTAATTCCAATTTAATTAAACGAGCTAAGCGAGTTAATGACACAATTGCAACGAAATGTTACGACTACATTTTACAGTGAAGCGTTTTGACCATTTTTTGACATCTTGCTATTTTTAATATATCTTCAATTTTTTCTTTCATCCTTTCATAATGCGAGCCCTTCCAATAAATCTTATCACAGCGCTCGCAGATCGTGAAGTTCTGATGACCTTCTTTCACTTTTGGAGGGAGCCGATGCTCGATCTTTGCTTTTTCAATCGGGTGCAGCAATGAATTGCATTCAAGACATCGCGAAAATAGGGAGGTGTACTCTTTCAGTTTGAACTGTAGTATCAGTTCTTCTAATTGTGAATCGAGATCATCTGCATAGATAAAGTAGCCATACTTGAGTTCATTCCATTTCAGGATATTATGATCTTTTGTAATTAGGATACGTTCTTCTTGATTTGCTGTTTCCACAAATTCATGACCTGATAGGTTTTCATTATAAGCAGTATCGATGCCGAGCATTCTAAGATATCGGGCAAGAGTGCCAAGATGACGGTCTGCAAGAAATCTGATCTTATCAGGAATTGGATGGTAAATCTTACTTACAGAATTTACATCAAAGGAGTGGAAATAAGGATAAATACTTATTCTGTCATTATTCTGCACAACATAGGAAAAATCTTCCTGAACTCCATTGACGAGTATCATCTGAACCTGGGTATGGGGAATGTTGAATGATTCTATGAGGTCTTTTACAGAGGTTTGCACCGGAATAGTGTGAGTAAATTGTACTTTTCTTTTTTCTGATGGAAGAAATTCATTCAGCTCTTCGTAGCATCGAAGGTGAATGGTTCGCATGGTTTTATTCTTTTACAACCCGGGAATCCCTGCGTGAGAGGATGATTATAGTATTGAGGACACCGGTGAGGAGCATCACATAGAGCAGAGCATGAACAGTATCCTGGCTTCTATGAGACCAGTTAAAGAGCAGCATGGTCATCAAGACAAATAAGAGCCAGAAAATAGGGAAATAGCCGGGCCTTTTTATAAGTAAACCAAGAATTATCGCAGGGACGAGCCAGATGACAAGCTCGATGGGTAAAAATGGAACGAGCACCCCTATAGTAGTTGCTCCTCCACGACCGCCGTAAAAATGATAAAAAACTGGAAAGCAATGTCCAATGACTACAAAAGAAGCAGCAATAATAATATGAGGGATCTGCATTTTTAGCAGAAAGCCGATACATATCAGAAAGAGCCCTTTTAAACCATCAAGTACTGCAACAACACATCCCCAGCCCTTGCCGATATTTCTGAATACATTGTAAGCTCCTGCGTTTTTGAGTTCGATATTACGGATATCTCTTCCTGTTACAAGCTTGGTGACAATTACGCTAGAGGAAAGTGAGCCGATCAAATAACCGACTATTGAAAGAAGGATAAGTTTTAATATCTCAAGATTCATATACGGTCCTATATAGCTTCATTCTTTTTCGATCTCCATATCCTTCAATTTTCGTGAAAGATTTGATTGCTGAAGACCGATATTTTCAGCCGTAAGACTGATATTCCAATTATATTTGTCAAGCTGTTCTTTCAAATATTCTATTTCAAACTGTTTTTTGGCATCTGAAAAATTTGTTATAGCAAATAAAAAAGCATCTTTCTGCTTTGCTGAAGGGGTAATTTTAATATGTGGTGCGACCGCATCTTCAGATATGATCTTTTCAGATGAAATGATATATAGTCGCTCAATAAGATTCTTAAGTTCCCGAATATTGCCCGGGAAGGAGTAACTCTGCAGAAGCTTCATCGCGGGTGAGGAAAATCTCTTGGGATGCACTTTCAATTCTGCTGCATAATAATCGAGATAATACTCCAGCAGAACAGGAATATCTGAACTTCGTTCTCTCAAAGGCGGAATCATTATCGGGATCACGTTCAAGCGATAAAAAAGGTCTTCGCGGAACGAACCTTCCTGAACCATTTTTTCCAGGTTTTTATTGGTTGCAGCAAGAATGCGTACATCAATATTGATAACTTTATTTGAGCCGATACGTTCAAATTTCCCTTCCTGAATGACGCGCAGCATCTTTGCCTGGACATTAAGGTTCATGTCTCCGATCTCATCGAGGAAAAGCGTGCCTTCATGGGCGACTTCCAGTTTTCCGAGTTTTTTATCTTCAGCGCCGGTGAATGCGCCTTTTTCATGACCGAACAACTCGCTTTCCACCAGTTCATTTGGAATAGCTGCAGAATTGAATTTTACAAAAGGACCATTCTTTCTGTCGCTCTTATTATGAATTGCATAGGCAACAAGCTCTTTTCCGGTACCGCTTTCCCCGCGAATGAGCACTTTGCTGTCAGTTTTACTGACCTGTTCAATGAGTGTTCTGACACGCTCTAATTCCGGCGAGATGCCGATCATTTTGTAGTGGGATTCGATATCCTTCTGCTCTTCATTATATTTTTTATAGAGCTTTATCTTGTTTGAAATGTTCCGCGCAGAAACAATTATCTTATGAAGAGAGAGCGGTTTTTCAAGGAAATTATAAGCGCCCATTTGGACAGCTTGCACCGCAGTTTTGATAGTGCTGTGCCCGGATATCATAATGACATCCATGGATGGGAAATCCTTGCGGACTTTCTTGAGTACTTCGATGCCGTCCATACCCGGCAGTTTTACATCCAGAAGAAGGAGGTCGATATTTTCGCGTGCAAGAACCTGCAAACCTTCTTCGCCTGAGGACGCATCGAGAACTGTGTAGCCCTCGTCCTCCAGAATATCCGTGAGTGTTCTGCGAATATTTTTTTCGTCGTCAATTACTAAAATTTTCATTTTTGCCTTCTTAATTCATCGCATCATGCCGAAGCTTCGGCACGAAATGGGGTCAGCCTTTTTCTGCGTGCTATTCCTTTTTAATTCGATTCTGAAAAACGCAGATGAAAAGAAAATTTTGTTTCCGTCCTCCCTTCTCCGTTTTCCATTTCCCTTTCTTCTAAAAAGTATAACTGATTTTCATATATGTCTGTTTGTAATCACTCTTTAATTTTTGGTCAATTTCATTAGACGCAGTTTTGTAGCCAAGATACAAATTACAGTCAGGTTTGAATTCCCATCGGAAATTGGAGAAGAAACCAAGATGCATTGTTCGGTTTTCATATTCATAATTATTAAATCGCAAGCCATTTGTAAAAGACAGATTATTGGAAAGGTTTATATTAAAGCCAGCATTACCAATCCAATATTCATCATCCAAGTCCGCATCTGTGGGAAGATCAAAATATTTTTTCAATGTGGCACTGATATTGTAGGAAAAATATCGGCTGATGTTTCCCCAGCAATTTAAATCCAAATATGCCTTTCTATGAGTTTCTGATAGGCTATAAATAAGAGTTTTTCCACTTCCTCCGCCTACCATAAATCCAAATTCCTCAAGTTTATACCATTTTCCAGCAATAGAAAAATTATACCAGTCATAGATTTTGTTTTCGTAACCTTCCTTTCCCATATTGAAATTAGTCCAGCAGTTTATATTCTGTGGAGTATTAAACCAGAAATTTATCCCACCATTTTGTTCAAGCAAATCATTTGATTTATTTTTTGCAGCTTTATGCAACCAGAATGACCAGCCATATTCTTTTAGAAATTTTTTATTGGGTTCGCTATTTTGCCAGGCATTTAAGTTGTATGCGTATAAATCAGTTACATTTATCCAACCCATATCAGGTGCATAATTTTTGCTAACCTTTGCAAAGCAAGTTGACCAACCAATGTCGCCTTTTTGTCCATTATAACCAAAAAGTCCATAATATCCTTTTTCAATATCATTCTCTTTTCGCCTTAATGAAAGGTTTACATTAGCCCACAAAGAATGATTTTTAATAAATTCCCAGTTCGGCTGAATATGAAGCACTTCATTATGATAATCTTTATTCATTCTATTAAGCAGAGTAAACTGAGTATTGAAATTCTCTCCTTTTTGTTTGTAGGCAATCATATTATATAAATCATCAGGATTAGTAACTTCGCCATCTGTGGTTACTTTCTTATCAAATGCAGAGAGGAAACCATACGAATAATGCGCTGTATTGCCAGTAATTTTGAAAGCATATATCGGTTGCATAATATGTCTGGAATAAAAAACCTTCTCACTGCTACCATTGCCACCAACGCCAAAAACATCCAGATCTTCAATAAAGAAATAACGGTTTTCCTGATAAGTTGGAGCAAATCGCATATTATAAATATCTTGTTCTGTATCCATCGGCACATCAGAAAAATCCGGATTTATACTTAATTTTACTTTCGTAGAAAAACTTGGATTGAAAGAGAAATCCAGACCAACATTATCCCAATCAAATGAAATATCTTTATCCATTGCATCATAGTTGATAATAGTATAAGGTCTGAAACGATAATTTCTGCTTTTGGTGATTTCTTCTTTTATGGTGATATCTTTTGCTTTTCGGAAATAATCTTTTTTCATCTTTGTTGTTCCATAAGGCACGGAGTAATAATAATCATCTTTATAAATATGACGCGTCAGGATAATTTTCCAATTATAAGGCGACTTTCCATAAAAACGCAGATCCTTAACAGGGATAGTCATCAAGCATTTCCACAAATTGTTGGAAATATCGTTTTCATATTCATAAGTGCTGTTCCAGCCAGAATCAATATTCAAATTTGAATTACGAATCCCATCATATTTACTGCCCAGCGGGAATGCATAGAACATATAAGCATAATAATTTTTTACATCAGTAATGGATTTGCAATCGGAGGAAATCTGCATCTACATATTTATCATTAGTAGCAAAGGTTCCTTTTTCAAATTTTTCGTCAATTTTTGCTTCCCAGAGAACATATAGATTCTTTCCATTATGCCATAACCAGACATCGGTTGCAAGCGGACAGGCGAGTGAGTCATCAGGACTAATGCGGACAAACTGCGATAAGTGATTTTTATCTGTTTTTATTTCATTTTCTGAAAATGGGATAACAAGTGCGTATAAGGAAGATGATAAAATTAAAATTGCGAGAAATGTTACTAAGTATTTCCACATTCAAAATCATTTCTTTGAATTATCACAAGTGAGGACACTTGTGTTACAATATGTAACTCAATTGTCTTCAATTGAGTATCTTTCCAGAAACGAGTCGTTGCATCCATAATGACTCGTTCCCAGTTGAATGATTATCGTAAATTTTGTCCATTTTCCTTTCTCACTTTCTACTTCTATCTTGCCATTATGTTGGCTGACAATCCTTTTCACAATTGCAAGTCCAAGTCCTGTCCCTTTTTCTCTTTTTGTAAAATATGGTCGGAAAATTTTATTAATATCCTCATCCTGTATTCCTTCTCCATTATCTTCTATTGTGATGATTAATTTTGGGGATTCATATTTTGTAATAATTGATATTGCCCCATCGCTACCCCTGATTGATTGAATAGAGTTTTGAATAAGATTCACAAAAACCTGTTTCATCTGCATCTTATCGCCACAAAACTTTGGCAGATTCCCGTCTAAGTCAAGTTGGATATTTACCTTACTCTCATAAGGAGTTACAATTTCTTTAATCTGGTCATTCAAATTATAATGGATAAAATTGGCAGAAGGCATTCTGGCAAACTTTGAGAATTCTTGCACTAAAGTTTGCAGATTATCTATTTCTTCATTTATAATTTCAAGTGAATCTGAGAAAACTTTATCAAAGTCTGAACTCTCACTATAATATTTTTGTTCAAGTCTTTGAGCAGATAATCGGAGTGGAGTAAGCGGATTCTTTATCTCATGCGCCATAACTTGAGCCATTTCGCGCCACATCATATCTTTCTCTGCTTGAATAAGTTTATCACGATTGCTTTCCAGCTCTTCTACCATGTTATTAAAGGAAACAATAAGCCCGTTTATCGGTGAAAATTTGGATTCTCGAACTCTGACTTTCAAATCGCCGGCAGCAATTTTTTTAGTATCTGCCTGCAAACGGTTCAAAGGACGGGTAATAAGTGTGAGGAAAATCAGCAGAATTATAAGAACCACAAGCCCGGAAATAACAACATACAATGTAGAATATAGAGTCATGTCTTTACGGAAAAGGTAGGTGGTGAGTTCAATTTGATTTATGTCTGTGAGAATGGGGGAAACTTCTTCCTTATCGATAGCATCCTTATGTTTGCTGTAGAGATCGTGTACTTTATTATACAAATTCAGGGATGTGATATTTTGCGAATAGTCGTTAAATTGGGTCATGAAAAAATTTCTTGTTAAGAGTCCTGATAACACCAAGAGAATGAACATTATGACAATGATTTGTATTTTAAAGGATGGGAGTTTCATAATCAGAGATCGCGAAGTGAGAAGGCAGGCGATCGATAGGTTGGAGGTTTATTGTTCCAGTATTTCATCAATTCAATATTTTTTTCCATTTCTTCGAGATACACGGAATGTAAATAAGCAGTTACCTCAAAATAATATTCCCTGCCCTCTTCAAAAAAATCTATATGCTGAATGTCCAGGACTTCGAGTAGAACAAAATTCTGTTTTGCTTCACTGAAATCGAGAAATATGAAGTTTTCCCTACTTTCTGTTTTATCAATAGTAAAAAATCTATCAACTACATCATACTTGATCGAGTGGGTTTCGGAATTCATATGAAGTGGCATTTCATGATTTTGTTTGTGTATTCGGTAAGTGAATTCCAGCACGATCTCCTGACCTGACTGCATTATCTGGTCAATGTCCTTGGTATAGCAATTGATTATCCTTCCGGAAAAGACAAGCACATTATCCTGAAGGTGATACGAGCAATTATCAAAAATGGGAGTAACATGTGATGAAAAGAGAGAACCGGCAGCGATAACGAGCGTGGTGATTTGTTTTGATAGTGCTTCAAGCATTTTATGTACTCCTGATAATTATGTTAATAAATTCTGAAATTCGATAAAAGTTGGCAAGTTTAAATTAAAAAAAGAGGATAAGCAGATGGAGCCACCTATCCTCAATTAATTGCTATGTTTATAGTTCTACAGATTTGCCGTTATTTCGATAATTAACTTTTCCAATACCTGTGTTGAAATCATGTCGTTCAAATTGAGATTCGGACACGGAGATATTTCCTATGCCGGAATTGCAATCGGCATTCTTTGCGGTAGAGTTGAATACATCTATATTGCCCACACCAGCATTGCATTCCAGTTCAATTGCGATAAGGGATTTTATAAGGATATTCCCAGCGCCTGTGTTTATCTCGATATTGTTTGTTTTTATATTGGTTACATTGATGTTTCCAGCACCGGTTTCCACTTCAAATTCCTTGCCCTCCATATCACTGATCATGATATTTCCAGCTCCGGTTTGGATATCAATGGATGTATTTATCGGGATGACACCTTCGATTGTTGCAATTGCAAACGGCTTTCCTGAAGCTGTTTCTCCTACAAGCTTTCCGTTCTGAATAGAAAGTGTCACATCATTTTCATACTTTTCCCATATCTTCACTTCCAGATCATAGGACTGTCCGCCCTCAAGTGCGATATTTCCGGAGTGGGCTTCAACAATGAAAGTGTCATATTTTTCATTGTCTGTTAGAGTAATGGTGCGTGAATGCTCAAGTGTAATGCCTTTGATGCGCACTTTATCTCCATCAAAATGGATCTCGCAGGAAGCAAAGAGCAAAGGAATTAGAACCAATAGGATCAGAACTTTCAAAAATTTCATGATGACTCCTTTAAAAAGCCCCATCGTAA
Source organism: Candidatus Cloacimonadota bacterium (assembly GCA_030613025.1). Taxonomy (GTDB): domain Bacteria; phylum Cloacimonadota; class Cloacimonadia; order JGIOTU-2; family JGIOTU-2; genus Celaenobacter. The sequence goes on along the minus strand of JAUWMT010000029.1, from coordinate 7,439 downwards.
TGGACGGGGCTTTGTATGAACTTATAATTTAGAATCCAAACCACGGACCAACGCTGACGGTCAAACCATCGAACTTGGTCTCAGGTGAGTTCGTGACTTCAAAGATATCATCACAGATATTTGCATTCCAGCCGCTGTGATAGGAGTAGCTGAGCATATAACCGACTGCTGCACGGATTCCAAGCCAATCTGTCAAACGATACAGAACTTCTAATTTAGGTTGGAAAAGAATGTAGCTTTTCTCTAATTTTACATAGTTATTTGTTGAGCTTGCAAGCTGACTGTTCAGCTCGTTCCAATCATAGTTGTCACCAACATGAGAAAGTTCGAGTGTATGACCTCCCCAGCCAAGCATAAAGCCAAGGGATGTGGCAAGATTCTTTGAGAGCATAATACGCTTATCAAGAGTAACTCCACCAAATCCAAGACCATATTTCATTCTCTTCACACCAGTAGAATCGATCTTCTTTCTATCAATCGAATACCATTCACCCATTCCGCCAAGGAACCAGTTTTTACCGATGTTACCTTTACCGCCAAATCCATTCAGGAACATACCATCTTCACGAAGCGGAGTAAAGCCAAAATCTTTGATAACTTTGTTAACATCTTCAAACTTGTTCTTATCAACAAACCACATAGGGATCCAGCTTCCACCGCCGCCACCTACATCTAATTTGGGTTTCTTTGCGACAATTATTTCACCTGTTTTTTTATCGACTTTGGGCTTCATGCGAGATTGAAGCACAGCTTGAGTTTCATAGATCTGTTCATTTCTAAAGAAAACAATATCGACTGTTTCACCAACTTTTTTGCTCTTGATCATTGTTGAAAGCTGGCTCTCATATCGAGCTTTTTGACCATCGAATTTCATGATGATATCACCTTTCATAAGGCCGGCTTGCTGAGCTCCACCACCGGGGACAGTGCCGGAAAGAAGGACACCATAATTATAATCATAGTGCATTTCATAGGCATCTTGAAAGGTCATATCAGCAAGATACACACCAAGAAGAGGGGTATCTGCGCCGTATTCACCTGACATGGAAATCTGGATCTTCTTGAGTTGTTTTAATTTCTCCAGATCAGACAGGTCAATATCGATTTCGATATCCTCCTGTCCCCATCCGTCAACTGAAAAGACGAAGGGTTCTTCTGCATTGAGCATGGCTGCTGCTCCTAAGAGCAATACAACCATGATTACACTTAACTTTTTTCCCGAACGTATTCGGGATTTCATTGCATTCAACATATCGTTTCTCCTTTCATTATTTTGAAAAATTGAAAAAGGGAGGGAAGCGGGGGGCGCTTCCCTTTGTGAAGCTATGTTATTTCTTAGGGAGGTTATATAGTTTTTTTCTTTCTTTCCATAATAAAATAATTGAATTATGTTTCATTCTTAACACCTCTATGCACTTTTTCCTTTTTTATAAATCAAATATCGTGCCAAAAAAATCATAGGAATAGTTAATTTGCATACTGAAAGCAAGATAGGTTAAATTAACAGGAAAACATGAACCACACAAATCGGTTCAAATCAAGGTATTATTGATATATGTTATATCAGATTGATATAGGTCTTGGTGAAATAAACACTACTTGATGCCCAAGAACCTTGCGAATGGTTGCCGAAGGCATCCTTCGCAATGGTTCGACATTTTTTCCACCCAACCTTTGCGAAGGTTAAAAGAAACCGTTCGCAAGGTTTTGGAAGTTATTCTAATGTGTATTTTCCTATTTCGTTTTCCAGTTCTCTGGAAATATGATAGGCAGAAACAAAAGATTCATATTCGTGATAGTCTCCAAAAACATATTTTAATGTTTCTTTATCAAATAGTAAGGACTTTCTTTTACCAATCCATTCTAAGTAATTTGAATATTTCCATTCCTCAGGAGAATCCACGAGACATGCTTTAACAGGATTATAATGAATATATCTAATGAGGTGAGCGAGATATTCTTCTTTATCTATCAAAATGTTTTTAGGTCTTCCTTCAAAGAGAGTTCCACTTCTTCCAATCTCAGCATTAACTTTTTGTGTGTAAGGGTTGAACAAATGTCTCAGCCAATTCGAAATCGGATTATCTGAAATCTGTTTCATCAAAAAATGGTAATGATTGGGCATAAGGCAGTACGCTATCATTTTTACATTGTAGAAGGATATAGTTTGTTCCATTCTATTAATGAGATATTTGTAATTCCTATCGTTGAAAAAAATCAGCTCTTTGTTGCATCCGCGATTGTAGATGTGAAAATAATTATCTTTTCGATAAGTCATAATTTATCCTTTTGTTCAACCATTCGCAAGGATTTCATCCGTTGCGAAGGTCTCCAGATTAAGAACCTTGCGAATGGTTGCCGAAGGCATCCTTCGCAATGGTTCGACAGTTTTTCTACTCAACCTTTGTGAAGGTTAAAAGAAACCGTTCGCAAGGTTTTGGTATAATTATTTTTTTCATTTTATCAGAATAACTTTTTGAATTTTTGATACTTCCTTTGTTGAAAGCTTTATGAAATAAATTCCCGAGCTCGCTTTTTCTGCATTCCACTCAAGAGTATGAATTCCTGCTTGCTTGTTTTCATTAAGAAGTGTTTCGACAAGCTGTCCTTTTAGGTTGTATATCTGGATTTTAACTTTTTCAGGATGGGGGAGAGAGAAGGAAATTTGCGTTGAGGTCTTGAAGGGGTTGGGGAAATTCTGATGGAGTGTTACTATATTATAATTGTGAATAGTATCATCAATAGCCACTCCCTGCCATTCGTAGGCACCCATATCGATCCTGCTGTCATATATGCGAGGATTTCCATCCAGATCCCATGGTGGAAGATGAAGTCCTGTGGTATCAGGAGTGCCGGTGTTTATGCAAGGGGAATTTTGAGTGAGGTGATAATCACCTATACTCGAATTATAAAATAATGGATCGCTGGAAATATTTCCAGTTCCAGTCCAGCCATCCTGAATATCCGAATAAGTAACTGTTACAGAGCTTTGAGAATTGGGTAGAATATGAATATCATCAGGGTCATTATCCCATAGGATTCCATTTGTTATGATGATGTGAGAATTTTGCTGACAGGACATTCCTCCACCAAGATCATCAGCATCATTATCAACTACGGTGCAATTTATTAATACAGGATCGCATTCGTAATTACAATATAGTCCACCTCCCCTGTTATTGACCATAGCACTGGAAGCTTGATTGTTAGCGATCAATACATTTTTCAAACTGGGGCTAGAATAAGTATAACAGCAAATTCCACCTCCGCACCAGCTTGCAGCGTTATTTTTTATCACGGTGTTAATTATTGTAGGACTTGATCTCTGAAGATGGAGCCCCCCACCATTAGAATCACCAAAATTGTTCGAGATCAAGCAATTTTCAATCAATGGATTAGAGTCCCAATAGCAGTAGATTCCGCCACCGCCATTTGCTCCTGAAGCATTATTTGAAATTATAGTGCAATTCCTGATTATAGGATTGCAGTATGTATCACAAAATATTCCAGCTCCAGCAGTAGCAGAATTATTTTGTATAAGGCAGTTTAAAATTTTGGGAGATGAATGGTTAAACATAAATATTCCTCCACCGCTGTAGGCATGGCAGTCTTCGATAAGACAATCTTTGATAAGAATCTTGGATGACTGGGAACAGTAAATACCACCTCCATAGGCAAGCCAGGCAGTATTTTTCGCAAATTTAATATGAGCATGTACGATTTTTGATGAGTCTTGAGGGTTAGAATCAAGATTATTAAACCGCAATCCTCTCCAACCTGATGTGGTATCTTGGGCGGTGAAATATATTGAATCTGACGGGGTTCCTTCTGCAACAAGTCGTCCATAAATATCAATCATGCAAGTATCCATAAATATTACTTCAACTCCTGGCTCAATACTGAGCTCCTCTCCATTGAGTACAGTCAGATCATCATAAATATAATAGGGACTATAGTCGGACGAAAATATTCCGCTGACATTATTGTCTTCTATGAGTGCATATACAGTGTCGTCATGTACGGTATTGAGAGGAGTATTGTATGAGTTCAAGGTTTGAATTGGAATACCGGATGTATAATCATCGTAGTATTCCACATAAAAACTGTCTATTGTTCCTGTTGTAGTTGAACCACTATCCAAAACACTCAGAAAGTAGGGTGTCGGAATATTGTAAGTATATGGCATGAATTCAGTTATATCGAAAACAATATTATTCGATGGGAATGGATGATTTCCACCATTATAGAAAAAGTCATTGAAGTTTTTAGTTAAATCAGGGGAAAGAGTATCCCCGATGCCGAGGGTAATAAAACATTCTCCCCGTTTATCGTGCGATAATTTGAAAACAGAAACGAGTTCAGGTTCATAATCGATGCGGTTTTCATAATACCCAACCCAGTACATGCTGTCTTTCAGGCATTGATATGAAATATAATAAAATCCGTCAGGCACATTTTCCCAACCGCCTACGCCCCAAGAATTTGCAACTTTAAATGCACCATATACGGAATCGCTCCCTGCTTCTGTATAAGGACCGAAATCATCATCATAGCCGACGATCGTGTTCACGTGATTTTCATCACCACCACCATAATTATCAAGTGTCCACAGATCGTCAGAAGAAAGATCGGAATAACAATCTGCATTAACTCTGATGATTCCTAGATTTTCACTCGATAGAAGTTGTTTAAGGTTTACGAGATTGGTGTCTGAAAATAGATATACATATCTCATATTTGTAGCTGAACGATAGAGAGGTGCTTCGTACCATGCTTCTTCATCTGGCCAGGAAGTAGAATTGCTTGGATTGTATGGCATTTTTTCCCATGAAGAGCAACCGATATTGTAGAGCAATCTGCCGGCATCATAGTATTTTGAGCCCTGATCAACGCCATTATTTATTTGATGATAAATAAAATCAGGAGAAAAGATATTATCCTGATAGCTGGTTGTCGGGTGTCCTGTTGAACCACCTGTCCACTGGCATCCTGAGAGGTCCCAGCTATGTTCTTTTGCTTCCTGAAAGGTTTTTGTATAGTAGCCGGTTGCCCAAGCTGTACATGAATTTTCACTACCCTGATTGCCGATGGGAGGGAACCAGTTTGTTGCAGAATTATCAATAGAAGCTTTAAGATCAAGATATGCCTTTCTTGATGTGTCAAGAATGCGGATTTCATTTTTTATTGATTTCCATTCTTCCTGGGTTGGCGGAACAAGTCCCGTGCCATGCCCGTTTACGTTTTTAGCATAATCAGTATGTACATCATATATACCAAAATACTGAACAAGACTTTCAAATTCATTTTTTGTGAGAGAGCGGGTAGGGAATTCTTCGCAAATAGCTCCCTGTGTTAAAAGGAGCGTAATGAAAAGACAAATGATTAAAATTTTTCTTATGGAGTATTTCATTATTTTACCTTCCTGCATAATAATGATTGATAATATGAATAGAAATTGTTGTTAAAATGGGGAAGTTCTTTTAATATGAGTTTTAGTAGTGGTTTGCTTATAAACCATATATGTTGAGTACATTTCGTCAGCACGATGATGAAATCATTTTTCATCTTGCTCCCCCTGAAGGATTTTTTACATCCTTGTAAAACTTATTTAAACCTTACACTAATTTATTATAATTAATTTTTTAACAACTGCCCTTTCTTTCGTCAATAATTTCATAAAATAAATTCCTGAACTCGCTTTTTCTGCATTCCACTCAAGAGAATGACTTCCTGCTTGCATATTTTCATCGAGAAGTGTTTCGACAAGCTGTCCTTTGAGGTTGTATATCTGTATTTTAACTTTTTCAGGATGGGGAAGAGAAAAGGAAATTTGTGTTGAGGTTTTGAATGGATTGGGGAAGTTAATTATTTGATATTCTTCAATACTAATTGATGGTTCATCAATTGCTACATTTTGATGATAATAATATGCACCCATGTCCACGATAGTACTGTCAGGATCAAGTGGAGAATTCGGATCTCCGGCATCAATGCAAGGTGAACACCACTGCAAGTGATAATCATTCGTTAAGGGATCTGCGAACATTGGATCCATTTGGATATTATAATAAATATCGCATGAATCTCCATTAGCATTTGTTGTTACATTAATACCAGTCGAATCATATAGACCTAAAAAGTTACCACTGCTATTATTCCAGAAATTAGAATATTGAATTGAATAATCTCCACCAGAATTATAAATCCCATAATATTCTATATTATTTGCTACAATGGAATTATTGCATGTCATTCCCTGTACTAAATCCGCATATATTCCTCCTCTATTGTTAGAAACAATCGTAACTTGATCAATTATTCCAGCACTCCATTTATTGTAAATACCACCTCCATAATTTGCTACATTATTTTCTATAACTGTAGTTTTAATATCAACACAACATAATTGAAAGTATATTCCACCTCCTTTTTCAGCCACGTTATTGGATATGATACAATCTTGAAATATTGGTTCATTATTAACAAAACATAAACCACCTCCAAAATCGGATGCAGTATTATCAGTAATTACAACATTTTTAAGAATAATATCAGAATAAGTTGATGAAATACCTCCACCGGATTGTGAAGAATTTCCTACAATATTAACTTTTTCGAGATAAACCTCCGTATCATCATGTGAGTATATACCACCATCGGTGTTATTTTCAATATCTACATAATGCATTGAAATTGTTGAATAAGTGCTGTAGATTCCTGATTTATTATTATTCGCAATTGTACAATTATACATTTCAACATACGAACAAATAATTGAAATACCTCCGCCCATAGAAGCAGCAGAATTGTTACATACTACGATCTCGTCCATTCTAATAAAAGGACAATAACAAGCAATACCGCCACCCATGTAATCCGAATCGTTATATGTGACTATTAAATTTTGCAAATGTGGTGATGAGTCATGACAAGTAATACCTCCCCCTGTGTATGGGTGAGTATCGTTTCCTAGCCCATTCTGGATAGTAAATCCACATAGTACTGCTGTTGTATCTTCTGCGCTTTCAAATGTTACCACACTTCCGCTTTGATTCCCATCAATAATTGTCTGCGAGATATAGCTCGTATCTGCTGTTGTTAAGAACAAAGAGCCGACAGTAATATTCTTCCCGTTGTAATTAATATTTTCAACATACGTTCCCGGCTGAACCAGAACCGTGTCAGCATCTTGCGATGCATCGATACCTTGCTGAATGGTTGGATAATCATTTGGGATATTAATAATAGTTGCTGAGAGTACTCCGCTACATAGGAATAGTATTCCCATTCCGATAATGAGCATTTTTGTCATCTCGTCCTCCTGTATTCAAATCCTCCGAAAACTTACGATAGACGATTTATTTTATTATAATTAATTTTTTAACAACTGCCCTTTCTTTCGTCAATAATTTCATAAAATAAATTCCTGAACTCGCTTT
>JAUWMT010000082.1 GCA_030613025.1 Candidatus Cloacimonadota bacterium | reverse complement strand
TTTTGTTTTAGTTTTTCAATGTTTTTATCAATTGATGTTGTGTTGATACCAATCCTATTTGACATTTCTTTCTTTGAGATTTTGGGGTTTATTTTGACCAATTCTATTATTTTCTTTTGGCTTTCTGCAAGTCCTTCTACCCACCTTTTCTGCCCACCTTTTCTGCCCACCTTTTCTCCGACCTTATCACTGACCTTATCACCGACCTTATCACCGACCTTTTCACCGAGTTTTTTTTCTATTTTCTTATTCCAAAAAATAATTTTAAACTGCAACAATTCTTCTTTAAATTCCGGAACGATATTTTCATATTGTTTACAAGAGTTAATAATATTAGAAAATCCACGTCCCCACTGCTCGATAATCTTTAATTCGGAAAAAATTCTGCCGATCGTAATATTACGCAATTTAGAGAAATCCATTTTTCCAATATCATCTACGGAATAACCGGCTGGTAAATCACCGGGATTGGTTATCTCGATCCTGTTATCGAAAACAGCAACTTTTATATCCTGTCCTTTCAAAAGATAATTTCTGTGAGTTACAGCATTAACAATCGCTTCTCTCAAAGCCGGAATAGGGTATTCGTATTTTTCTTCTCTATATACATCACCAATTACAGCAGAGAGTTTTATATTCGATTTCAGAAATTTTAATGCTGATTCAATCTGGTTGATGATACTCCCTCTGAATTCGGCCTTATCGATAAATATGTCTTTAGTATTTCCTTTGAAATGAGCACATTTAATCTCGGCAAAATCATATTCAATATATTCTCTTTTTGGGAACAGCAACATTCCTGCCACAGTTGGATAATTTTTTTCATCTTTCTTTGTTAGAAGATTGAACATAAAAAGATGATCTTCTTTGATCTGAATATCCTTTTTCTCTTTAAATACTTTTTTGATTCTTGGAAAATCTATGTCATCTTTTGAAAATCTATAATCGATTTGAGAGTCATAACTGATGTTTTCACCTCTAAATTGTAAGGACTTTATTATCTCTTTGCTGGCAAGTCTGGTTGTAGAACCAACTCGAATATAAGTTCCATTTTCCATTCCTTTATTTTTTAGATAATATGGAGTTTCAATACCTAATTGAATTTTAATTATTACCAAAGTTTTATTCTGCTCGGTGATAAATACCGTATCGATGCGGATTGTTGGACTGATGCTGTCAAAAGTGATATTAGATAATTTTTCTTCCAATTCAAAAGGATTTGCTATTCCAATGATCTTTTTATTATCATCTATACCAAAAACAATATTTCCACCACTTCCATTAGCAAAAGCAATAATAGTCTGTAGAACTTTTTCTTTATTGGAATTATTAAATTCTCTTTTGAATTCTAATGTCTTACTTTCCTGCTTTGATAATAATTCTTTCATATTTATATCAGCCCTTTATCCTTAAAACTAAAATAGTTAGTTCTTGATACAATAATATGATCAACCACATCGATTCCCAGAATTTTACCAGCTTCTTTTAATCTTTTAGTAATATTTAAATCATCTTCAGAGGGGCGTGTGTCTTCTGAAGGATGATTATGAACAATGATCACGGTTGATGCAGAATTTTTAATTGCCGGCAGAAAAACTTCTCTCGGGTGTGCTAAACTCGAGCTTAATGTTCCCATTGAAACTTTATCCACACTTATCAGATTATTCCGGGTAGTTAATGAAAGGATATAAAAATTTTCTTTCATTTTATTTCCGATTTCATTTTTCAAGAGATTGAAAACAGTTTCCGGTTTTTTTATTTTTTCTCCGAAATTTGTAATGTGAGATCCTGCTTTTTCGCCCAACTTAAAAGCAGCTTGAATCTTGCAGGCAGTTGCAAAACCGATACCCTTTACTTTCTTTAATTCTTCAATGCTGGCGTTTTTTATATTTTGAAGATTACCAAAATGAGCCAACAAGTTTTGAGCAAGTGTTAATACAGTCTGTCCTCTACCACCTTTTTCAATTATTAATGCCAGTAATTCTTGAGTGGAAAGATTATCAACGCCAACTTTTTGCAAACGCTCTCTTGGTCGGTCTTCAATTGGTAAATCACTAACCGTATATGTCCTGGTTTTCATATTTATGAATAAAGTTCAGAAATAAATTATAGGTTAAAGCAAACCACTTTGGGCTCTGTCATCTCTTGAAGGGAGAATTTGATGCCTTCTCGACCAAGTCCGGAGTTTTTCACACCACCGAAAGGCATTCCGTCTATTCGATAGTCTGAGGAATCGTTGATCATTATTCCGCCTACATCGATTTCCTTGATCGCTTTGAATGCAGTCTTTATATCATTGGTAAATATACCGGCATGTAATCCATAAACAACATCATTTGCTTCCTTGATCGCTTCATCAAGATTGTCGATTTTGTAAAGGATAACAACAGGTCCAAAGACTTCTTCATGCCCGAGACGACAATTTTTAGGAACATCTTTCATAACTGTTGGCTGTACAACTGAACCTTTTCTTTCTCCGCCTGTCAGAAGTTTTCCACCTGCATTAACCGCTTCTTTTATCCATTCTTCAACTCTTTTAGCTTCGGCTTCCGTGATCATCGGACCCATGTCCGTATCCTCATCAAGCTGGAAACCAACTTTCATCTTCTCGGTTCGTTCCACGAATTTTTTCTCAAATGTATCATAAATATTTTTTTGAACATAAAGTCGCTGAACGCCGATGCAATTTTGTCCAACAGCCCAGAAAGCGCCTGACACACAACTTTCCACAGCTTTTTCAAGATCACAATCATCCATTACAATAACAGGGCAGTTAGAGCCAAGTTCCATTGCAATTTTCTTAAGCCCAGCTTTTTTTATGATTTCTTTTCCCGCTTCGGGTCCTCCAGTAAATGTGACCATTCTGACTCTTTCATCTGTAACAAAAGCATCACCTATGACATCTCCATAGCCGGTAACAATGTTCAATATTTTGGGAGGAAGGCCTGCATCGAGTAAAATTTCCCCAAGCTTTAAAGCTGACAGCGGAGTAACTGTTGCGGGTTTGAGAACGACTGAATTTCCGCCTGCTATTATAGGACCAAGCTTATGAGCCACCAGATTAAGCGGGTCGTTGAAGGGAGTGATTGCTGCTATCACACCAATTGGAAAACGGTAATAGTAGCCCACACGATTTTCTGCCCCCGGCATACTATCGAATGGAATTGTTTCTCCAAGAATTCTTTTAGCTTCCTCGCCGGAAAGCGTAATAGTATTTATTGCACGGGTTACTTCTCCTCGTGCTTCTTTAATAGTTTTGCTGCCTTCTGTTGCGATAGTTCTGGATAATTCTTCGTGCCGTCCTCTCATCAGTTCAGCTGCTTTCAATAAGATATCGACTCTTTTGTGTACAGGCAAATTTCTATTGATCTCATAGCCCTCGACTGCGGCATCTATAGCTTTTTTAACATCTTCAGGTGTTCCTGCAGGAACCGTGTCTATTACTTCTCCATTAAATGGATTTTTGACTTCAATTTTCTCGTCTTTATCAATCCATTTGCCGTTAATGTGCATTTTCATATATTTCTCCAATTATTTATTTAGCCAAGAATATTTAAAATATCCACAAATATTGAGTATCCGGTTTCAATTTTTCCTGCGCCGGCACCCTGTATTGTTATTTTTCCCATTAGATCCGCATCAAACGTAAGGGCATTATTTGCGCCATCAACTCCAGTAAGTGGATCAGATAAAGGCAATTTCACCGGTTTTACAGAAGCGATGATTTTATCTCCTTCAAGTCTGGTTGAGCCGATAAGTTTATATCGCATTCCTTCATCAGCAGCTAATTTTACATCTTCGAGCGAGACCTTGCTGATTCCTTCGCAGGGAACATCATCCGGAGAAATATCGCCGCCAAGAAGTACATTACTGAGGATCACGACTTTTGCAAGCGCATCATAACCTTCCACGTCAGCGGTAGGATCTGCTTCTGCATAACCAAGTTCCTGTGCTTTTTTAAGGGCATCGTCATACGACCAACCCTCCTGTTCCATCTTTGTCAGAATGTAATTTGTGGTGCCGTTAAGGATACCTTTTACTTCAGTAATTTTGCATCCTGCAAGACATTCTCTCGCAAGATCAAAAACAGGTGTCCCGCTCATAACAGTTCCCTCTATAAGAAATTTAACACCATTTTCTGCTGCCAATTTGGAAAGTCTGTTGTACTGCAATGCAGCCGGTCCTTTGTTCGATGTGGTTACATGCATGCCCTTTTTCAATGCCTCTTCGATGTGTTGTGTGGCAGGCTGTCCTGTTTTAATATCAGTATATGTCATCTCAGCCATAATATCAGCATCACATTTACGTATTGTTTCGAGAGCATCACGACCTTTATACATCTTGCCTTCAGAACAATCAGAATCACATTTATAATCTTCAAGTGATTTACCGGATTCCAACAATTCAAGAACTGTTGTTAGGCATAGTCCGTCTGCACAACAGATAGAACCTTTCTTAAAATCGGAAATGGCTACGACTAAAATATCCATTTTTTTGCTTTTAATAATTTCTAACAAGCCCTGCCCAACAATTCCACAACCTATGATCACGAGTTTTGGTTTATTCATTTTTCTTTTCTCCTTTAGTATATATTTTTTGCTTATTTAATTTGGTAACGATTCGGATCGTCAAAAACATCGATTACAAATACTTTTGTAAGAAATTCTGCTGAGTGTACGATGCTTTCAGGAATATAATAACGATCCCCTTTTTGATAGATTTTGGTATCATTACCGATCGTCAATTTCATTTTTCCGTCAAGCATAATACCCCATTGGGCGCAGTGTGAGTGATCGGGCATTTTCCCGACGGGATCGATATCAAAAAATACCACCTGTTTATCCTCACTTTGCAGGACCCATCCGCGAATTCCTTCGATCGGAATATCGATTTCAGGAAGATCTCTAAGCATTTGGGGATAAGGTGTATTATCAAATTCATTAAAAAAATCTTTCATTTTACCTCGCAATCCTAAAATAATCCCTTGACGAGTCCATAATTGATAACTTTCTTTACAATTGGTTTTTAATACATTTTGAAAGCCGTCTTACTGCTTCGGCAAGTTGTTCTTCTGATGCATAAGAGAAATTTATCCTCATGTGATTTTTGCTGGGATTTTCACCATAAAAAACCTCTCCCGGAACAAATGCAACTTTGAATTTGATGGCTTCATAAAATAGTTCTTTTGTATCAATATGTTCAGGAACGGTCATCCACAAAAACAATCCGCCTTTCGGCTTTGTCCACGTTACACCCATATCTTCCGGGAAACATTCTTCCATTGTGCTCATAAATATCTCAAGCTTTTTTCTGTAATATTTTATACATTTTTCAATATGCTTTGTAAGATTCATTTCTGTTAGAAAAGCTGTGCATAGATCCTGATTATATTTGGGCGTATTAAGTACATTTCCTTCTTTAATATTTGTCATTTTTGCAATTACTTCCGGATGTCCAACATTATATCCAACTCTCATCCCCGGGCAAAACAGCTTAGAAAACGTATATAACCCAATCACATTATTGCCTTTTCTTTTTTGATCAAGATAAAATATTGATGGAATCGATTCTCCGTAGTAACGCAGATCGCGATAGGGGCTGTCTTCGAGAATTGGAATATAATATTCATAGCTCAAATCCAAAAGTTCTTCTCTCTTTTTTAAACTCATTGTGATACCCGACGGATTCTGAAAGTCGGGAACTACATATATGAATTTTGGTTTTTTATTATCTTTAGCTAATTCTCTTATTTTTTCTTTATATACTTCTACATTAGGACCATCATCCTGGATATCTACACCCACAAATATTGGATTCTGTAGTTGAAATGCAACTATTGCTCCGGCAAATGTCGGGCGATCTAATAATACGATATCACCTGGATTAAGAAAGAGTCTTCCTGTAATATCAAGCCCATGCTGACCTGAGGAAGTTATCAGAATATTCTCTTCTGAGATATCAATATTTTCTCTTTTCATAAAGTGTATTATTGCATTAATGAGGGTGGGTTCGCCAGGTATAGAAGTGTACTGCATTATTGTTTCTATCTCTTCCTCGAGCCGATTACGAGATGCGATTCTCGTTTCCTCTTTCAAAAATATGTCGGGTGAGGGTAATCCTCCAGCCAATGATATTATCTCCGGGTCATTTAATAATTTGAATAATTTTCCTATTGAATATCCGCCATATTTTTTTATATTTTCCGAAAACAAATTAATCCAATTATTGATCATCTTGCCACCTTTCCATATTTTTCATCATAGTACACATTTCTATCTCACCACAGAGGACACCAGTCTTCGTTTCACTACGACTCGGCAGGCAGAGAACACCAATCTGCTTCCAATAAATCGGAATACGTCTTGGCAGGCAGAGACATAAAATTTTAATCTTTCAATTCCATCTTTAAATTTCTATACCCTGTGAAACCTCAATTTTATTCAACTGGGTTCTTGAGCTATGGAATCTATTTTTTGTTATTCCATTAGGTTTCTCTGTGGTTTTATTACTCACTTTTGTAAATTTCGTCATTTGAACTATGATATTACACTATGTTAAATCTCAATAAGAAGCACCACCAAAGATTGCTTTAATCCCTTTTTTCATGAACTCTTTACCATCTTTTGTTGCACGTAAAGTTTTATAATAGATGACATCACCAATTTTTTCTGCATTTGCTTCTCTCTCATCTTCAGGCAGGAAATATGCTTCCATTGTATCCATTTCACGTGCTGTGCCGTCGCTTTCATATTTAAATGTCATATTGGTCCCACTTTCCAGAACTTTGAACGCATTATCAGTCCAATTGAAACCAGCCATGCCAAGATCAGGATTTATATAAATATGAGCAGCAAGACTGACACCTTTAATGCCACTTTGTTCAAGCTCTTTTGCACATTGTATAAATGTTTTCGCATCAGCGCCATTTCCAATATTGATCTCATAAAGTGGAGAAGTACCGTCTTCTCGAAGATATTCATTCATAATATTCAGAAGCATTCTGAATTGCATAGTATTTTGAGTGGAGAGTAACATAGAGATTTTAATATGAAGATTGGGAATATCCCTTCCATAGTAGCAAATTGCAATTATTGTACTCCAGCTAGGATTAAGGAAGAAGTCCGCTCCGGTTGCTAATGCTGTTCGTGTTATTCCATCCAAATAAACCAGGTGATTATCATTGGCACATTCGATTCCACCAAAATTTCCAAAGAAAGTTCCCTGATTTTTTAGTATTAAATTGGAGAATCCGTTACCAGCATCAGCGCGTTCAAATGTACTGCCTGTAACCTTCTCAAGTTCTAAAAATCTACTTTCGGGTTGAGGGATACCGATCAGATTTGTGCTGCAAAATTTTGAACCCTTCATTATGTTCTCAACCATCATAAGGGTTGCCATCAGATCGCCATTATAAATATAATTATCAGTTAAAGCTACGACAGAAATAAACTCCGAAGGAACAAAACACTGCCCATCCGTAGAAGCATTCTCGGCAATACGTTTCATGGCATGATGTGTAACTTTTGCACCTTGCCATCCGGAAACCTGTGCAGTAGCAACTCCAAATTTATCATTGTAAGTTATATTGTTCTTTTTCTCGAAATCTTCGACTTTAGGAAATTTCTTTACCAATCTCTCGGCATCTTCGATCATTTCACCAAAACCTTTTTCTTGAAGGATTCTTTTTCTAATTTCATACTTCCTCATATTTTCTATTGTTTCACGGATCTTTTTTGCACCTCCAAAATATTCTTTCAATGCATCGATCGCTTTCATTTCACTATTGGATAATAGATGATATTTCATGATTGGTCCTTTCGTTTTTTTTATACTATTTTTAAATTAATCTCGCTTCTTTAATTTTGGTATTATCATTTATTTAACGTTTCTTCAAAACTTCAGTTTGATATTAATAGTCAATATTTATTTATCAGAAAATGAGATTTTGAAAGTCGGATAAATAAAAAAGGGCTCTTTTGAGTTTTAAGTGGGTTGATATACTAAACATAAAAAATCTGAATATCCAATATCCAACCACAGTGTAATAAAAGAAAAAGAAGATTACACGGGGCAGGCACGGAATATCCAATAGCCAAATATTTTTGTCGCTATCGCTCATTTTTCTTTTTCGCCGTATCAATGCTCTTAAAAATTATTGAGATCAACTCGTCTGTCTCCTGTAATAAAGGGAATAATTTTGTTATAGGTTGAATTAATTTTACCCCAACTATTATTTTCAGCCACACTTAGATTGCCTTGCGGATGGTTGAAAACCTCCGCAATGGTAATCCAGTCACAACCATTGCGAAGGTCAAGACCATTCGCAAGGTTTCAGATTGTCTCAGCACTTTGCCCCTCTCCGCAATCGGGAGCGGGTGATGTGCCGC
>JAUWMT010000055.1 GCA_030613025.1 Candidatus Cloacimonadota bacterium | reverse complement strand
GCGAAAAAAATAAAATGAAGAGATTGTTGATTTCGTTAAAAATGATAATATGCATTCCCAAACCTTTCAGTCTTCTCGTTCCCAAACCCTTCAGTCTTCTCGTTCCCAAACCTTTCAGTCTTCTCGTTCCCAAACTCCTGTTTGGGAACGCAACAATTGATGAATGATGATTAACGATTTGAGATTTATGAAGATAGCTGAGCAGCACTATTCTCCTATGAAACTACATTCTAACTTTCTCAAAATGAATGTATTAGAAATTTATCAAAAGATGATGACATTCCCAATCTGGGGATTGGGAATGAGACGGCAAAGTGGGGATTGGGAATGAGATGGCAAATTGGGGCAATCGAAAAAAATAAAATGAAGAGATTGGTGATTTCGTTAAAAATGATAATATGCATTCCCAAACCTTTCAGTCTTCTCGTTCCCAAACCCCTGTTTGGGAACGCAACAATTGATGAATGATGATTAGCGATTTGAGATTTATGAAGATAGCTGATCAGCACTATTCTCCTATGAAACTACATTCTAACTTTCTCAAAATTAATGTATTAGAGATTTATCAAAAGATGATGACATTCCCAATCTGGGGATTGGGAATGAGACTGCAGAGTGGGGATTGGGAATGAGACTGCAAATTGGGGCAGTCGAAAAAATTAAGAAGATGAAGCAAAAATAAATTCGACATTAAAGTTTTGACATTTTATTTGACATTAGAAATTAGGATTTTGAAATTTAAAAAAAATGTTCATCTCGAAAAATATATTATAAAAGGTAAAAACATGAATCTTTTAAGTAATTTCCATTCCTATGAAACTTCAGTATATTATAAATTCTACTTCATTAATATATCTACCATTTTGTATAACCTTTAACCGAGCAGGAGATATAAATGAAAAAATTAGCGCTTGTTTTAGTGATACTTTTTACGTCAAACTTGATGGCAAATTTTGAAGAGGATATACATCATGCCGAGACTTACTACTGGTTGGGAATAAATGATAATGGCGATATGCGGTCCTTTTCCAATGCGTTAGATTATCTAAAAAAAGCAGAGAAATCTGTTTCTCCTGATTCACCTTCAATCCTACTGAAATATAGACTAATTGAAGCTTTACGCTCAGATATCTTGCATCAGCAGGATATGGCTCACGATACCTTTTACGGAGTTTTTCCGCTTACCAGATTGCTGGGAAACACAATATTCGTCGATGCTGCCAGCACCGGAACTTATGAATTTGTAGATGACCCCGACGTAATTTCTGTAACGAAATCTGCCGAATCTCTTTATGAAAGTCTGATCAATAATGTGAGAGTTACTCCTCAATATGGTGTAATTATCAATAGCTTTCCGGAAAATCCGGCTTTGGAAAATGAAGTGCACTATATTTTCAATTCCGATGCAAAATTTTATATGCACAATGATCTGGAAATCTCCAGCATTCTTTCACCAGAACAAATGAATGATTTGAAAGAGAACGACATTAATGATAATTTGCTGGAAACACTTTTCAATTCTCTTTCAGATTCGCATCTGCTATTAATATCTATTAATGAAATTGATGTTATTGATGGGATTTATTTTTATATTCTGGAAGCAAGTAGTTTTACCAGTGACTCCGATATTCCCAATTATGTGATTTCAAATATGAGTTTCTGTCGGGATAAAAGGGATGCTTCTAAGCCGATGATCTGGCTGAATCTCATTTATCTTTTGATCGCCTTTCTCGTTTTTAACTTATTTGCCGGTTCGGAAAAAGGTAGAATTCTAAGCGGTCCTTTTTCCATAGTTCCTTTAGTCGCCTTTGGTGTGGGGCGTTTTTTACCCTGGATTCTGACTCCGATCCTTTCAACCATCAGTCCCCCACCTGAAACATTGGTGAAACTCTCCTTCTGGTGGCCCTTCTTATATGGGCTGACTATTATCAGCGGTTCCATGTTGATCTACTGGTTAATTACTAATCGTCTGAAAAAAATTATGCCCATTTTTAAGCAGGAAGGTAAGCTTGGCTTGGCGTTTGTCGCAGTTGGACTAGGAATTTCTGCATATTTTTCCGGGCTGATGCTGATTTATGACATAAATTCAATTTTATCATTAATTCCACAGGTTATTTCTATTTTACTGCTCGGCTATTTGTTGGGTTCAGCTCTTGATAGGGCTCACGCCGCATCTGTCTGGTTTGTGGTAATTGCAATGATATTCTCTGCCTTTACCGGAATGGGTATTCTCATTATGCAACCTGTTCCGCTTTGGATTTTGGCAGCACTGATTTTGATCTCGGTTGCATGTATGGTACTTACTACACGCCGTAAGACTAAATTTACATCAGAAAAAAAAGGATTGAAAATTCTTCCGGATGATATTCCACGAGATGCTCAGGCATTGGCTGAACGAGCATTGCAACCTTTGTACCAGCAGTTTGCATCCTTTCATGAAGCTCAGGATATTCTTCGTAAAGCGGATACTGGGAAAACAATAACACTTGCAATAATTGGTCCCAGCGGACGTGGAAAAACAGCAACAGCAATCGCTCTGATCGAATCATTGAAAGCAAGCATGAATGATGAATTGGTGGTTTTACGGGGAGAGTGTCCCAATGAAGAACCGCACCTGCATCCTTTTTCGCCAATTCAACAGGCACTGGGCAGCTATATGGGCATCAATCTGTCCTCTGCCACGCAAGGTCGCTCAGGTGATATTGATTCGGTGTTAGATGAAATACTGGATTCTGTTATTCCATTTTCGTCATTATTGTTCCCTTCCGGCGAAGGAGATACAGTTGGGATAGACTCAAAACAGGAAATATACGATATTATTTATAGGACACTTATTAAAATTACCAGAAAAAATTCAGTGTTAATGTTCATTGATGATATTCAGTGGATTGACGATGCTTCCCGTGAACTCTTACAGTATCTTGCTGAGCGTTTTGCACAATCTCCTGACGTTCCGATATTTTTCCTCTTTACTTCACGCAGTGATGCAGTGATGGCGGATTTGAAGATCGCATCTGAAAACGCCATCCATTTACAACAACTTACCAGTGAAGAAAAGATAGCGGTTCTGCATAAAGGACTGGGACTGACACAGGATTTAGGCAAGCAACTTATCCAGTTGGTGGGAAATATTCGCGACAAGCGGGGTGAATTATTTTTCCTTTTATATACTATTGCTAATCTTGCCAAAGAGGGTTATTTCATTAAATCTCCGGAAGGTTTTATGCTGTCTGATAAAAATATGCAAATAAATAAACTTCCTATCCCTGAAGAATATAGCGATGCTGTGCAACTGCAGATACAGAAGATTCAGAACCATCGTTTCATTATCGGATGTGCGGCTTGTATAGGATTGGAATTCAATGCAAGTTTGCTTTCGGATTGCCTTTCTATTCCACGATTGGAGCTGCTGCATATCCTGGATGAGATCGAGAAGAAAACCGGCTTGATCTACGATGTGCAAGAAAACGATGATGTATATGCTTTCCAGTCTTCTTTTTCATTGGAAGTGATCCGGGAAAATTTTCAGATATCAAGTAAAGGGCAGGGGAATCTTAGCTTACCGCAGTTTATCCATGAATATCATGCTCAGATAGCCCAAACATTAGAGAATCATAAAAATTCTTCTGTTTTTGAGATTGCTCGTCACTTCTATTCCAGCGGAACAACTTATGCAGAGAAAGGTTTGCAATATTGCATCAAAGCAGCTCATGCAGCGAGTGCGATTTTCCAGCATGATAATGCACATACCTTTTTGGCGATGGCTCAAGAATGTGCAGAAATTCTGGGAAAATCTGCAGAACTGGCAGAGGAATTCCTTTTGCTCGAGATCCGTGAAGCTCATGTGGAAAATCTGAATCAGGAAAAGGTAGCTCAAAAATGCATGGTATTCATTAAAGAAAAAGAAAACTCGAATATTTCCAACGACTTGCTCATACCAATAACTCGTTGCTTTTACGAAGCCGGGCTTTGCACTCGTGATCAGCAGTATTTCCAAAGGGCTGTAGAAATGGGAGAAACAATCGTAAAATCTGCTGAAAACGATCTCGAAAAAGCAGAAGCGTACCAACTGATCTCCATCAGCTTACCTCCTTCTGAACACGATAAAATTGTGCAATACCATGAACTGGCACGGAATCTTCTTCTGCCTCTTGTCAGCGATAATCTAAAAGCTCGCGAACTTCTGGCTCGGGTGGAGAATTCCATGGCTGAGAAACTGACTTATGGCTCAACAGCGAACCTGGTGTTTGCAAGACAACTCTTCGAAAATAGCATTAAGATCAAGACTGAACTGAATGATAAACCCGGTCTGGGTCGGTCTTATGGTGGACTTGGTCGTTTATTGATGAAGGAGAACAATTATGAAGAAGCGCAGAAATATTTCGAGAAGGATCTTGAAATTTGTCGGGAAATCCAGGATGTGGGTGGTCAAGTAAAAATGTATAGCTTTATCGCTGAATGCAATATGCATCGGGAAGAATTTGACCAGTCACTTTCTATGTATGAAAAATCATTTGAAATGGCTTCCAGTCTAAATGACCGGCTTTTTGCAGCACGCGGTTATTTGATAGTGTCCGCTCTCAACCGGTCGGAAGTTAGAGTCCGGGAAATAGGACAACTGCTTACTGACCATTACGAAGAAGCGATAGGAATTTTCCCTGCCTTTTTTGATGAAGTTTTTGCTGCTGCAGAAAATTCCGGAGTAATGAAAGATAAAGAATGGGAAGTTATCACACAATTGTATGAGAAGCACAGAAATAAAGGATAATGAAGTTGCTGTCATGAATACATGAAAAAAATGGGGGTGGAGACGGGTTTATCCCGTTGGAATAAGAAGCTCCGGCTATCAAGAATAGACCTTTTTCAGATAGAGCTGGACTCAGAGTGACAATAATTTAAAAAGTCTGTCATTCTCGCGAACGCGGGAATCCAGATTTCATATTATTATCATAAATTTGTTGGAATTCATAAAAATTTCACGTTGTTACGATTACAATCTGATTAAAGAGTTCATGCTTTCTAACCTTTAAAACAAGCGTATCAAATCCATCGGCTGGAGGATTGGGTAGCTGGTATCCAGCAGGATTCAATGGATAAGATCTTTATTCCATTTTATACAACAAAAAAAGAGGGTTCGGGTATCGGGCTGAGTTTATCCAGGCAGATAATGGGATTGCATGGGGGCACTATTACCGTAAATTCCGAACCGGATGTGAAAACAGAATTTACGCTGCGATTTTAGGGATCAATGTAACTCAACATTCCGACCTGTCTCGGTGTAATGAAATGAAAACGGATGTTGAGTACGCAAGATTGGAATCTTGCGCTACTTTTATCGTAAATTGACTTTTTCTCGTTCCTAAGTTGAACTTGGGAACGAATGATATATTGCATTTCACCCGACTCGTCTTTGTTCGCTGAGTCGTGTTCAGTGGATTATGCTTCCGTCACGGAGTGGTCCATGACGGCTCAGGATATCTTATCAAATCTCGAAATTCTATCAATTCTAACAACATTAAAATCATCATTATCTTTGTGATCGTAATAATCTTTATAAAGTTGTCGAAGTTTATTACCCTTTCGTTTACTAATATGACTACATACGTTCTCAATACACGCAGCCACCTCGGAGTCATGTTTTATAATATATACGAAAGGATCATCATTAGTTTTAATAATTCCAGCTTTAACTTCCGCCATTATTTTTTTTAGTTCATCAAGAGCTGACTGATAATGAGTGTATCTAATATGGAGTCTTTTACTAAAAAAACCGAAAATGCCACCAAAAACGAAGGAAATAATATTAAAGAAAGGACTTTGGATAAAATCTACCATAAATTTCTCCTTTTATCGAAGAGCTTGTGATAAGTACGATAAAATATACTTTCTATTTTTTACCTTTAGGATTGAAATAAATATATCAAGTATATACTATTCAATTTCACGATCATTTTATTAAACGATTTTCTTTATCATACTTTTTTTGATAGTCGTCTATCAATGAAAGACAATGAGAACTTAGTTCTCGAAGTTCAGGAAGCCGCGTCAGAACAGAGGTGTTAGTTTTTCCATCTTTTATTTCAAGTTGTAGCAATTTTATACCATCAAGAATTTTGTAAATTTCTAATATTAATTGCAATTGATCATGATTAATATTCAATGAACCAATTTTTGAATTTACTAAATTGTTCCCATATAAACGTTCAAGATGAATGTTAGATTTTCTTGGCTCAGGATGAATAAGCGCGAAACTCAGAGTATAAATTTCACTATTTACTACAGCAAGTATTTGTTGTGTTTCTTTTCTCCTTTTCAAATACTCACCAATTCTATTAAGAAAAAAACCTACTAAAGCAGAAGAAATTGCAATAAAAGCATCTTTGAGGCTAGCTATAAAATTTATTATTGCCAATAGAACTTCTTGCATAATTTTATCCTTTCTGTCCTTTCCATATTTAATTTGGTGTTAGTTGCTGATATTTACTTATAAAAATTTAAAAATTTTTGTTCTACTATCAGTCAATTTCGCTTTCAAAAAGCATCCATTATGACGAACAACCGCAATTTCTTTTAATGAACCAATTTCAATTGTAATCGTTTCATTTTTTTTATTGGGAATGAAAAAGCGAAATTCATTTTGAGGTGAAAATTTTTCATGTTTTCTAAAAAAGCCAACTTTACCTGAATAATTATTAGAATAATAAGTAACGGGTTTATAATAAACCTTTTCATATCCTTTATCAATTAATGCTTTCTTTACTCTTTCAATAAATATTCGAGGATTAAAAATTATTATTATTGATTCCCCAAATGATTTTTTTGTATTTAATTCAATAATTTCGTTATCATCCATTATCTCCTTTGTATAGATCCCGCTCAGACAGTAAATATTTCCTTTTAATGTCGAATCCGTATTTATTACGCCATTAAAACCTTCAAAAGAAATTCCATTTTTGTTGATATCAAATCCAACATCACACATATTCACTTGAATATCTCCCCAGAATTCACGTTCCAATATACTATCATCTGAATCTGAGAGGTCCTCATTAATATCGCAATTTCTAATATAATCTATTGTGTTTATGTAAACTTCACCTCTTTCAAATAAACGCAATATATGTTCAGGCTTTCCTCTTTTGAATAAGATAAAAACACTATTATTAGTTTTGTGGCTCATATTAAGTTTTTGATGCATCATTATTTAACAGCATTCTCCACAATCTCAATTTCTTCATCTGTTAAACCATAAAGCTCATAAACCATTTGATCGATTTCTTTGTCGGTTTTGTCAATTTGCTTTTGCAATTTAAGTATTTCCTCTTTGTAACTATTAAAATATTCTTCCCATTCATCTTGTTGAGAAAGAGTTAATTTTATTTTTTTCTTTTTAAATTCAGTTATTAAAGTTTTGAAATCATAATCGTAAAATGCTTTCATTTTGTTACTAAATTTTTCAATCTCAAAATTGGTTTCAAGCCGATGTAAAAATCTATTTATCTTTTCTTGTTTTTGTTTATTAAAAAAAAGCATTAAATCGGCCTTTTCGATGAAAGGTTGTTGGGATTGCAAGGAATCTATTTTTATTGGTATTTCTTTTACTTGAGCAATTCGTATTTTAGGAAAGATATTAGTATTTGCAGCGAATTTCATTTTATAAAAATATTGAATTAAAGAAGAATTAATTATTGCAAGTATGTAATATGGAGAAAATTTTGTATTTGATATTTTGATTGAATACAAACTTCGATTTTGTTGCAGATTATTATTAACTATAAGAGAAGTTATCCTATTGCCAGTTTCACGAATTAATATTCTACAACCACTAAAGAAAGAATTATCTTTTTTAAAATTTTCATATATTTCAGAATTAATATAACTAATGTGATTTATAGCATATTTTGAAATATCCTCTCCAGTAATTATTTTTATTCCAGATTTATCATCAATAATTTTATCTTTTCCAATTTCAAGACCTCTTCTAATTTTAGAAATTGTTCCCAAATATACAGAATTTATTTCAAATTGAGAAATTATGTTAAAACAATCAATAAAATCGTTCCACTTCTGCTTTGTAATTTTTCTATTTCTGATGTTTAAAATTGCTGTGGGCATTTGCACGTCTCTAAAAACACCGTCCCCTTTATCTAGAATTTCAATGATATCAAAATTTGTTAATAGATACTGTCGTAAAGTTTCATATCTTACGCCTTTAATATAAAGAGAAGGTGTAATAAATGAAAACATGCCATTTTCTTTTAATAATTTCAGACTTTTTTCGATAAACAATACATATAAATCTCCACAATCTGATGTATTATAATTCTTATTATAATATTCCTGAAATTCGGTTACTTGTACATACGGCGGGTTGCCGATCACGACATCAAATCCTCCATGTTTCATAATATCCGGAAATTCTTTATCCCAACCAAAAGCTTTATCTCCTGCAATTTCAGGATCATCGATTAAAGAATTTCCGCATTTTATATGTTTGCTTAAATCAGTTAATCTTCTTCCTTTTTGAGCAGTTTTCAGCCAAAGTGAAAGTTTGGCAATTTCAACTGATTCTTCGTTAATATCCACACCATAAAGATTGTTTTCTAAAACTGCCGTATCAATATCGAATGCAAAATATTGTCCTTTTCGTAAATCAGTTTCTAGATCAATGATGAAATTGTGTTCATCAATTAAGAAGTTCAGCGCTTGATTCAGAAATGCACCACTTCCGCAAGCAGGATCGAGAATTTTGAGAGATAGGAGCCATTTTTTGTATTCTTCCAGTTTATCAAAAAGGCGTTCACCTTTTTGGGAAGGAATTGCTTTGCGTCCTTTTTTGAAATATGTTTCATCAACTTCAAGATTATTCAACTGAAGTTCGTTTCTTTTCTCCGAACAAAGTGTGCCGATAGTATTTTCAACAATGTATTTGGTGATATAATTCGGTGTATAAAAAACACCTTCTTTTTTTCTTCTTGTTTGTTTTTTATCTAAATTTTCCCCGCTGATCTCTGCATTTAATTTTTCAATATCGGTTAAGCTATGCTCGAAAATATGACCTAAAATATTTACATCGATTTCGGAATCAAAATCATAATTTGAGAGCTTGAGGGAATCGGTGATGAGTATTTCATCATCAATTTCCACATTATCCAAAATCTCATCAAATTGGAATAATCCACCATTGTAAGCATCGATCGAAAGTTTTTCATAACCTTTATTTATGTAACTAAAATATTTTTTGAAAATTGCATAAAGTGGGGTGTAGACATCCAAATCCTTCAGTTTGTTGTAATCATCAATTATTTTTGAAATTATATTTGGTGGAATCAATCCTTTATCTTCCGCGAAGAAAATAAACAGAAAGCGGTCTAATAATTTTTGAGCTTTTTTGAAAAGAAGCAGTTTATCGATTTGGGGATTATTTTTTGTTAAGTTTTGGAAAATACTGTTTCTGAAAATGGAATAATCGTTATAAAGTTTTTTAGAAATCAGCTCTTCGTGCTGGTTAGATTTTTCTTTCATTTCTGCTGGAATATCTTCATAGATACTCTCTTTACTTAAACAGAGATAAAGAAATTTGAATTCATTTTGTGAAAGCTCGAAAACATTAAATTCTTCAAATTCAGTTGCGTCATTTATGTATAATCTAATCTTATCAAAGTTTGAAGTAATTACATATTTGCAATTTGATTGATGAGCTTTATAATTGAATGCCTGTTTTTCAATGGTTTTCAAATCTTTTGTTTTAGTTGATTTTAATTCGATAACTGCAATTGGTTTTCCGTCTTTTAAAATTGCTCCGTCAGCTTTTTCAGCATCGGTTTTATTCTTGTATTCAGTTGTTAGATCAAAAGCTTTATAAGGATTTATTGTATATCCCAAACATTTTACAAAAAGATCTCGAAGAAATCCTTCTTGATATTGTTCTTCTTTAAGAGCTTTCACTCTTTCTGCCATTGCAGGATCGAGGAAATGAACTGAATATTTTTGATAGTACTCTTCGATTAGTTCAGATGGTAATTTATTTAGATATTTTTTTACTATTATTTTTTGAAATAAAGACATTTAATTTTTCTCCAATACAAGTGCCGTGTCCCCGAATTTTTTCCAAATTATGATATTATTCATAATATAAATGTAACTCATCCAGCAATATTTCCTGTCAAGAAGTTTGCCCTCCTGATTACAATTAATCAAGGAAATTTATGGGGATACTGTTACTGTAAATTCCGAACCGGATGTAAAGACAGAATTTACGCTGAGATTTTAGGTGATGATAATATTTCAAAAGCAAAGTTTTTCAATTTCTGCAACCAATGATTACAGTTTATGCAATAATCATTCAATTTTGTCTTGGTCGTTCTCTTTTGATAATATTTTTTTTATTTCTCTATCAAAATCAGAGATATAATTCTTATCTTGAATAACTCTATATTTTTCATATTCACTCTCAGCTTTAAGTTTTGCTTCTAATATCGAAATTTTGCCAAGATTTGTAAGTATCGGAGAATCGGTAAGTTCTAAAAACTGAACCAAAAACATTTCCCAATCTTTCATATTCATTACTTTTCTATTCATTGCTCTACTTTCTGCTAAATCGAGATAAGCAGTTACAATGCGTTCCAAGCTTTTCATATGTTCTTCATTCAAATAGTTTTTGGCAATACTCACATCGCTTTTTAATATCTTCCCATTGGGAGTTTGTTTCCACGTTTTGAGTCCCATAAATACTTTTTTAGCATCAGCTTCGGTGTAGATAATTTCAACAGCAGTTTTGCCAGTAATAGCCCAATGCAATTTATTTTGAACAGTTGAAAAAAAATGTTTTGTTATTTCAGCTTTGCTGTCATAATCAGCAGAAAGTGCATAAATATCTGTTACTTTCTGATACAATCTTCGATCACTTAAACGGATTTCTCTAACACGCTCAAGCATTTCTTCAAAGTAATCTATCCCAAAGTGTTTTATTTGTTTGAGTCTTTCATCATCCATTGCAAAACCTTTGATGATATATTCGTGCAAAATTTCTGTTGCCCATTTTCTGAACTCTGTTGCTCTATGCGAATTTACTCAATATCCTACAGCGGTAATAGCTTTGAGACTGTAATATTTTACTTCTTTTTCTTGTGTTTTACCTTTGATAGCACCGTGCCTTGTGGTATGTCGGAAATCCCGACATACTGAATATTCATCAAGTTCGCCTTCTGAAAATATGTTTTTAAGATGCTCTGTAATTGTAGTTCTGCCTTTTTCAAAAAGGTCAGCAATTAATTTTTGGGTGAGCCATAGCGTTTCATCTTTAAAAAATACATCGATATTTACTTTGCCGTTTTCAGTTTGAAAAATTACAAAGTTTGTGAAAAGTTGTAATTCAGAATTTATATTTTCTTTCTTTTTCTTGCTCATTGTTTTTCCTCTGTGATAATTATTCTATATCCCCGAACAAGGTCGTGGATCCGCCAGCGGTCGGACACGTACTCCCGATTTGGGAGTGTATATGAACTTTTTCCAATTTTGCAATACTAATCATTCTCCAACTCTAACTCGTCTAATGGGCTTTATGTTGTACACCAACTTATGAGACGTTAACGATGTTTATTAACTAATTACACTAGCGTCAAGAAAAATATGAGAATATCCAATATCCAACACGGAATAACCAATGTCCAACATCAAGTTTCAAATTTCAAATTTCAAATAACCAACCATCCGTCACCAGGACTCCTGTACAGGACAAAGTGTTGACTATTATTGCTGATAATGGTAAAGAATTTGCTTATCATAAGAAAATCTCCAAAAACTTGAACGCTAAAGTTTATTTTGCTCATCCTTATCATTCTTGGGAAAGAGGGTTAAATGAGAATACAAATAAACTCATCAGACAATATTTTCCCAAAAAGATGTCTTTTGTTGACATCAAAGATGAGGAAATACAAATCGTTGAAAAAAAATTGAATGATCGACCAAGAAAGTTATTAAAATACAAAACACCATATGAAGTATTTTATGAGTATTCAAATAAATAATGTGGGTTGCACTTATTACTTGAATGTAAGCAACAAAAAAAGAGTCCATCGGGTATCGGGCTGAGTTTATCCAGGCAGATAATGGGATTGCATGGGGGTACGATTACCGTAAACTCCGAACCGGATGTAAAAACAGAATTTACGCTGAGATTTTAGTTAATCTTTGTTTGTTATGGCTTGAACAAATTCCTGTGTCGTTCTGACGACCCTTTTTGCAAGAGAATCATTCAAAGAAGCGCAGATCTTTGCACAAATAGACACATCATCCTTTAGGAGTTGTAGGAGGTCATAAAAGGTGAAACGTTCGATCTCAACATCATCAAGGGCTTTCACATAAGCAGTTCGCTGAACAGGTATAATAAAATTAATCTCACCAAAGGTTTCACCGGTGTAGAGCGTTGCTATCTGCTGTTCTTTCTTATCTTCATCAAGACAGCATATAGAGACCGAACCCTTTTTTATCACAAAAATATCACGATTTTTATCCCGTTCTTCCAGAATAAAAGAGCCGGATTTATAGGATTCTTTTTTAGCGATCTTTTCGACCTTTTCCAACTCCTGAGCATCGAGATACTTCAAAAGTTCGTTGTCGTTTTCTCGCGTGAAAATATTCATGTGAGTAATTGTTGAAAAGAAAGGGGATTGTTCAAATTACTCCCACCACAACTCGGATAAACCGGAAAAAATGTAACCACCCGTCTTCGTTGCACTTCAGTCTTCGCTACGCTACGCCCAGACAGGACGACGAGGCAGGCGAATAAACACGAAAACACACGAATGAAAAAGTTAGGCATAAAAATTATCTATGTGAATCCTTTCTAATAAAGAGGTCAAAGAGGTTGATGGGAAATATTTTGCCAAAAAAAATATTCTTCTTTTTTCCTTTGGGACCTTTGCGTCTTTGCGAGAATCTTAATTTTCACGTCTTCCAGCTGGCGGATTGGAATCTAAGTGCCTAAAAGATTTATTTGAAACTATTCACGATCTGTGCGGATAGTTTATTTAATTCCTGCACCTGAAGTTTTGAATAGGTTTGATCCTCGGAGGAATAGATAATATCCTTAATTCTGCTCACATCCATAATCGCATTCTGAAAATACTGCTCTTCGAGTAATTCTTGATCAGAAATGTTCGGCAGGTCGTGAAGAAACGCATTAACGACTGATTTGTTTGCAAGTATAGAAGTGATCTGAAGACCGCTGTAATTTTTCATGATGAGATAGGAAGCATTTTGCAAGCCACGTGTCCATCCGCCAAATTGGATTAGAATAACGGAATCAAAATTATCAAGATGATATAGTTCATCAGTCACATCATTTTCATAATCCTCGATCTTCGTTTCAACTTTCTGCCAGTCATTATCGTCGAGAAAGATTTTGAGCGAGTCAGATAATTTGAGAAATTCATCGCTGACATTCAGTATCTCAGCATAATGCACCAATTCTTTGGTGATGTTAAGGAGCATATCTTTGTTCTTGGCTTTAACTGCAATAAGCGCATCTGCAACACCGGCGCCGAGATCAAAGGCAACCCGGGGAAGTGTTTTCGGTTCAGGTTTGATCCTGTTCTTCAACACACTATTGAAGTTCACGCCTTCAAGCGTTGCTAGATCTTCCAAGATCATGGAAAATGGAACATGCTGAGTGTGATAGATCTTCACGATCACTTCACCTTCACGCTGCTCCTGCTTCGGCGCCTTCTCTTTTTTTGTACAACCAATTATGACAACAAGTACAATGAGCACTAAACAAATTAATTTTTTCATTCGTCCTCCAAAATCATAAACTAAAATTAATAGCTTCTGTTTTATGAATTGTAAAAACTAAAAAATTACTGTCAACAATTCTGTAGAAATGCATCAATTATTTGGTTCTTTCTAATTTTAATTGGGTCGATATACTGAAAACAAAATCTGAATATCCAATATCCAACACGGAATATCCAATATCCATTTGTCACGGCGTCTTGTCGAGGCATATCCTCCAGGCGGAGAAGACTGACTTGTCGAGGTGTAGTGAAACGGAGACTGACCTGTCTCGGCGTCCTGTCTGGGCGTAGCGTAGCGAAGACTGAAGTGTAACGGAGACGGGAGTATTTTTGTCGCTATCGCTCATTTTCTTTTTCGCCGTATCAATGCTCTTGAAAAGTATTGAAATCAACTCATCTGACTCCTTCAATAATGGAGACAATTTTGTTAAAGGTTGAATTAATTTTGCCAGAACTATTATTTTTAGCCACACTTCGGTCTCTCTCAACTCTTTTAAAGCAACTTTCAATTTATTCACCCTGTTAGATATTTTAAATATTTTTTTCCTTCATCATTGGATATTCCGTGTTGGATATTGGATATTATTTTCAACTTACCCACTTAATTCTTCAAAGAGCCAATTATTTGAACTTGAATTTGATGATGATGTAGGTAAGAATGTTGATCAGCAATCCATAAAGGAATGCAATAACCACGTTTACATTATATGTATTATAAATTTTACCAAAGAAAATCTTTTTACTGCTCAGGAAATGATTTTTCGGATTATTCAGGAATTTGCCGTCAATTCGAGAAACTGCAATGTTGATGTCTTCGTTAATGTAATTATCAGGATTGTTTTTAAATAATAGTTTAGCTTTTCTTTTCCGCACAGATCTTATCTTTTGGTTGAATTCAGAAATGGAGATATCCTTGTCGGATTTTTGCTGATAGAGTACATTTTCGCTGTTATTGAGGTTTCCAAGATTTCTATTATAGAAATTTAATTTTGCCTGTGCAGTAAAAAGTCCTTCAAAAAGCCATCTCGACGGCATAATATTGCAAAATTCCGGGATGACTGATTCGGGATTTACTTTTGCAATCCTATTCATCTTTTCGAACTCAATAACAGCACCCGCGAAGATCATTTGCGGGATCATCACAATTGGAAGGATATTGATCATCGCTTTCTTGTCTTTTATCAAAGCAGAAGCAAGCAAACCCAAGGAAAAACCTACGAAACCAGAAATGATCAAATAGCCGGTATAGACGAAGAATATTCCTCGAATATCAAGAATTACACTGGAAATTGCAATGTAAAGTACTGCTTGTAAGAATGCAAAAATTGCAAGAGTTAAATTTTTCACAATCAAGAAAAGACTGGATTTGATACGCAGTTTTTTCTCGCGAATGTGTATACGTTTTTCAGAAATAATTTCATCGAGACTATTTGAAAGTCCAAGAAAGATGAACACGATGATCGAGATGAATATAAAAATTTTCATATTCACATTTGCTGCAAAGGAGTAGCTCTGACCGGGTGAAGAATATCGCAAAACAAAAGATATGAGTATCGCAAGAAAGGGAGCTGCAATAAAAGTGACAATAAGATTCGTTTTGTTTTTTAATTTATTCAAAACATTGCGCGCAAATAGGAAGCAGAATTGAGAAAAATATTCGCGAATGGAAGTTCGTTTGTGGAAGATTGCTTTTTTACTGACCAGCTCCTTTTCTTCCTCTGATTTATCCTGCCTTTTTCTTTTCATCAGCTCATAAAGTTGGTATTTTTCAAACTTTGCTTTCCAGTGATTAGGAGTGTATTTCCTGAGCTCTTCATGTGCTCCCTCAAGAATATCAGATTTTTTATATACCGGATTTCCTTCATGATCTAGAAGCGGATACTGCATGATGTCAAAAAGAAATTCAGCCATTTTCAGCTCTTTTTTTCTGAGAAGATTTCCCAAACCATAACTTATCTGCTCAAGCTCGTCATTAAAATAGCTGAACACCTCTTCTGTGCTTCCAAAGAATACTTCTGTACCCCGTTGGTCAATCAGAAGCACCTTGTCGAATTTCTGGAAAATATCGGGATTGGGTTGATGGATCGTGGCAATGATGATCTTACCCTGTTCCTTAAGCTCATTGAGAATGTCTGTAATTTTTTCGGAATCCTTTGATGAAAGACCCGAAGTGGGCTCATCCAGGATAATAATAAGTGGTTCGGCAAGAAGTTCTAAGGCAATATTAAGCCGTTTGCGTTCTCCGCCACTGAGCTTTTTATCCATGATCGAGCCAACTACAAGATCCCTTTTCTCGGATAGCCCGATCTGCACGAGAATGTTGTCGATCTTCTTCTTGAGCTCCTTGGAATCTCTGATATGAGGAAGCCGCAGCTTACCGCAATAAAAGAGGTTTTCATACACGGTTAGATTGTTGAAAAGCAGATCATCCTGAGGCACATAACCGATAAATTTCTGGAAATATGAATAATTCTTAAAAAAATCAAAATCATTGATAAAGATGGAGGCAGTATCGGGAATGATCTCTCCGATCAGGCATTTTAACAGTGTAGTTTTACCGCTGCCACTTGGTCCGAGGATGGAGAGAAATTCACCTCGCTTTACATAAAAATTTATCTCATCAAGCGCAACCTTATTGTCATCTTTGAAGGTGTAATGAAGGTTGTTTACCTCCATTTTGATAACTTCCAGTTCGACCTTGTGAATATCAAAGAATTTATTGAAACGGATCGTGGTTTTGCCGATTGTAACTACATCCTTGGTGAGCTCGAATTCTATTTCCTTTTCTAGTGGCTGATGATTAAGGTATATCCGGGGAGTTTTTATTAAAGATGAAATATAATAATCATTATCTTTCTTTGAAATTTTGATAAGTGCATGTGGAGATTTATGCTCATTCATTCTGAAAAAGTCTTCATAACTTTCCAGAAAGAGTGTATCAAAACGCCTCTCATCCCGTGCAAAAGTAAGTTTTTCCGTAAGGATATCCATCGGAGAAAGCTCGATAACATAATTAATAATGAATCGATCTGTAATGATAACTTCATAGCTCGAACCTTTGGTGAGAAGAGTCTTATTCTTTACTATTTTTCCATCGAAAACCTGGATACTGAGCTTATTTTTTTCCTGTTTGAAATCAACATCAAAACTTTCTTTTGTGTATTTTATGACTTTTGCCACTTCTTCGATTTTATTATGATAGAGCTTCAAAACATCATGATATGATATCTCGACAGAATTTTCCTTGGTGTGATTTTTCAGAATGATGCTTTCGTCTTTTTGAAGTTTGAAGAGTACATTTTTCTTTAGTGCCTGCGAGCCGATCCTGTACATGTCATCAGCATAACTTCCCACAAGAATGAGGTCTTCGATGATCAAAATTATGATCTTGTAAGGTGTATGGCTTTCATCTTTGAGCAGAATATCGCAATCGGAACTTTCTCCAAGAAGAAGAAAATTTATGAAGAGATTTTTGTCGATATTAAGCAGGAATTCCTGCAAACTGAGCTCGATAAAATCTTTTTCTTCCTCGATGAGGTCGATGATCTGTGAATAAAGCCGGATGTCAATTTCGAGCAATTCAACGACTTCGAGAATATCCAGCCTGTCCATCACGGAGAAATCGTCATTGATATGTGCAATGAGAAGCAGGTTCATCAGGAGAGTAATTTTGTCTGGAAAACGCAGGTCGTTCTTGATAATGCTGATCGCCTGCTTGAGTGGAATGGGATTTTCGATAAGGCGCTGAATATGATGGATGTGAATTTCTTCCTGCCGGAATGTGGTTTTGATGATGCTGTATATTTTTTCTATGTCATTCTTGGAAAGCTCCTTTTTATTGAAGCGAATAAGAGTGAGATATAATGCGACAACAGCGTTGATAATATCGTCGATATTTTTTACAGGGGCTTTCTTCATTATAGAATTTCCTTGTCGAAGCTGGGGATATTTTCTTTCACTACTGCTTGGTAGAGGGGTGCGTTTTAAATGTCAATATTTTTGGGAATGCAGAGCACGCTAGACTCACGCAGAGCCAGAAATTTCAACCGCGAATTTTCACGAATTATCACAAAAAGATAATCAATAACAAAAGATAATTGTCATCCTCGAGCAAACGAAGTGAAGACGGAAAGGATCTCCAAGTTAAGATAATCTAACACTCTCGGGAGATTCTTCTTCGATCAGTTAAAACTGACACTCATCAGAATGACAACTTCCCCCTTTTTTACCTGAGAAATCAGAGAACATAAAGACCGCCAGTCCTCTTCGGATAGGAATCGGGGGTTTGTTAATTTGTGCGCTTAAGACGACAGAGTCGTCCACTCCAAAAAAGCGTGTCATTCCCGAGCCACATCGGGAATCCAGTATTCTTTCTTAAGAAAAGTACGCCAGTCTTTGCTATACTACGCCTTGGCAGGAGAATACTCACGAGAAGATAATCAAAACAAAAAATAATTGTCATCCTCGAGCAAACGAAGTGAGCGCCTGTCACGGCGAAACGAAGTGAAGACGGGAAGGATCTCCAAGTTAAGATACTCTAACACTCTAGGGAGATTCTTCTTCGATCAGTTAAAACTGACACTCATCAGAATGACAACCCCCCTTTTTTACCTGAGAAATCAGAGAACATAGAGACCGCCAGTCTTCTTCGGAAAGGAATCGGGGTGTGTTAATGTGTGCGCTTAAGACGACAGAGTCGTAAACTCCAAATAAAAATAAAGCATGTCATTCCCGAGCCACATCGGGAATCCAGAATAATAATAAATCGAATTTGAAAACCCAACTTGGCTTGTAAAGATGAATCGGGATAAATAAATGGACAGAAAAATATTGTCACAAAAATTAATGTAGAGGTTTATGAAAAAGATAATTTTAATATTGATCATGATGTTTTTCATCGCCAATGTGTGTTGCGGTGAGAAGCAGGATGTTAGTACTATTTTTAATCCACACATTTATAATAAACTGTATGCACAAAACGAACTTCTTACAAATAATACAAATTATGCTCAACCTGCTACAAATAACACAATTTCACAGAATCCAATGCCGAAAAGACCAAAATGTTGTTTTACTTTTGCTCTGGATACTGTAGTAATGCCGGGGGTCAAAATTGGCTTTGGTTCGATAAAATATGATTCTACATCGACCAAGGAAGAGTTTGTCATTATACATGCGAATACATTAATAGCTATATCCTCTCTTGGAATATTGGGTAAAGTGAATACATTTAAATCTCCTCAGAGAAAGGGATTCTATACAAGTTATACAATTGGAATAGATTTTGTTGTTTTCATCCCCCTCAATCTTGGCCCTGGCGGTAGCTCGGGAAGCCCTGAGACTCAGAATTTTTTATTTCCTTATTTTTCATTCGGGATAGGTTACAGTTTACAGATAGGGAAAAGTTCTTATTTTAGGATTTCAGGAGATGTGGGATTAAAATTGCTGATTGCAAATATAACATTTTCATTTGTTTTTTAATGACAGAAAAATAATTATTTTGAATTTTGAATAGTAGAATTAGTGTGCATCCGTAAAGTCCATTTTTCGACCTCACCCCGACCGGGGTTGTCTCACAACCATCTTTTCAGGCATGAGTTATTCATATAATTTATATAGAATTGAACCAGTTATGATAATTAGAAGGAATTGATAGCTTCAAAGCTAATTTTTGCGTCAGGAGACGGTAAATACGTTTAAAAA